>JBEAPM010000355.1:0-6834 GCA_041164445.1 Cyanobacteriota bacterium | reverse complement strand
AATCTATAGTGCTGCACTCTCCCGTTGTTCCTGTTCCGCTCAACGCGGAGCAATCCAAACCACCTAACTGTGAACTTCAACCCAATTGACCATCGCTTAACGACTCATCGCCAAGCGTTGTAAAGCCAAGCGTTGCCGCTCTGTCAGCGCAGGAACTTCAGCATCCGTATCTAATGCGGATAACAAATCATCCAAGCTCATTTCATTAACAGACTTAGAAGCTTGAGCTTGCGATTGAGTGGCTCTCATCGCGGGTTTCACCGCTTCTTCCACTTCAGGGTGACGGCAAACTCCCGTATCACAATCCATACCCAACTGATGCCAATACAAGGTCGGTAAAGAGTAGCCCCGACGACCATTCATTTCATGAATGAGAATTTGGGTTTCCAGGTAAGCCTTCGGAGAAGAGTAGACCTGTTGCTCACGAATGTAGGGGACGGTGAAGCAACCAAAGTACTTGCGATATTCTTCAGAGTCCAAGATCGCCGTAATCAAATGCTTGACCCCTTCATTAATCAAAATATTCATGTAGTGGTGCATTTCCTGGTGGTTAACGATCGAGCGACCGAGAAAATGCTTCAGACACACTTCTAAGAATTTTTGGTTGGAAGACTTATAGTAGAAGCTATTCAAGTACAGCTCAGAATGACCTAATTCTTTGAGGAAACGACGAACCCCAATTTTATCCCGGAGGAATTCATCCTCAGCCTTTTTCAGTTCAAGGCGCTCGAAAGCATAGGGCTGGCGTTCTAGAACTTGGTTATAGACTTGACGCAAAGCATTGGCACGTTCTTCACGAGAAGATTGCCGACTAACCGTTACACAATTGTGGCGTTCCATAACTTTTACTATCCTCAATAGTCAGAATGAAATAAAAATGGCAGTTACAAACCCGATTTACTCCCTGCTAAAGGCTAATAATAATTGACTCTTCATTTCTCACCAAATGAAATGGGAGGGAGAAAATCATAACAAACAATGAAAAATATCTTCTCAATCTAGAGTGCTCCGGCGAGCTTCCCGTAGAAAGATCTAGAATCAATTCCAACGTCTGTGCTTTTGGCGGGATCAGTGCTAGAGGCAAAGCAATTCACTGGTCTGCCCTAGCGCTTACTTAAGAATTGTAGGGGAAAGCGACTTTAAAAATATCAGTAAATTTACTGGAACTTTTCGTTCACAATATCAAGAAACTTGAATCCTTTACATTTCTACATCCTTAGGAAAGTGCTTTCTCGGAATGTAAAGGACTTTCCATGTATTTATAGAAAAAACAGCGATATTATTAAGCTATCACGACAGTGTTTACTATATATGTGTAAAGAAGAGTAAAGAACTACTGCAAACCTGTTAAACCACTTGAATTTAGCTAACCTTTTCTTTTAGGCTATGGCTAGTTAATCGAGAAAAGCGCAAGCTGTTCAACGCCAAACTACCCATAAGCATTGTGCATCGCCTCCATTCATCATGAATTGTATCTTCTCGATCAATTTTAAGGATGGTTCTCCCGATTCTTACCGTCAAGATTCACCGTGAGGTTTTTAAACCATGTACACCCTCAACCACACCCTTGAAAAAAATGTAATCGAGGCAGATGGACGTTACCTGAATGCCAAGGAGCTAACGGCATTAGAGCAATACGCCCAAGAATATGCCAACCGTTTAGCGGCTTACCAAGAGGTGCGCGATCATAGCAAGCAACTGGTAGTGCAGGCCTTAACCCATTTATTTAAGGCTTATCCTGATCTCCTGCAACAGCACAAGCAACGCTGCGTTTATGACATGTCTGAAACGTTGCGCTACATTGCCCTGTCCATTTTGCGGGATGATGAGGTCTTTTTCATGGAAGCCTTAATGTCCTGGCTGGACACGATTTTGCTGGCTTACAAAAAAACCGGGCCCTGCGCGATCGCTTACCGTCACCTACAGGATGCCGTGGAGCAGCACCTCTCCCCCAATAGCGCCTCCTTCGTTCGCCCTTATTTAGAGCGGGTGCGTCAAGGTTTAGAAGCCCACGCCTAGGAATGCTCAAGGATCTGAGAGGTAAACTAGGGGCGGTCATCAGTTAGCGATGAAATGCCTATGCTGTGATTATTTCAGCCCCTAGAGACGAGTCTGTCGCGATCGTTTCTTGAGACGTTTTTGGGCGGCAAGACTGGCTTGATCCACGGGAAAACCGGCCCGAGGAATAATTTGATCTTTTCGTTCTTCTTCTAACTGCTTCAGTTCTTTGTAGTTGACCCAATGAATACAGTCCACAGGGCACATATCGATGGCTTCTTGGATTAAAACTTCAGAATCACCATCCTGGCACATCACCCGCGATCGTCCATAGTCTGGCTCAATATAAAAGGTATTCCCGGCCACATGGGCACAGTGTTTGCAGCCAATACAGGTCACTTCATCCACATATACCCCTTTTTGCCGCAGTGATCCGCCAAGTTCGGGCTCAGCACCGGAACGATTTTGGCCCAGCCGCAGTGATCCGCCTAATTCTGGCTCTAGGTAACTGCGACCAGCCTCGCTACGGCCGAGTGACTCGTCCGTAGGAGGAACTGGGGCAAAGGGAGTTGGATCCGTCATTAGCCATTCCAGCGCTGAACAACGAGACGAATGGAGCCGTCCGCTTGTTTGACCTGCTCACTCACTTGAAAGCCTTGCTGAGCAGAGGTTTCCGTGACTACATTCAAGGCATAGTTCTGGGTTACCTGACTTAAAAAGCGATCGACCGTCAACGGTTGCTGCCAATATTGTAAATCTGCGACCAAGTTATATTGCTCGCCGTTCCAGGCAAAGCCGATGTCATAACCATTCTCTTGCTCCACCACCACTTCAGCAGTATGGCTTTGGCCTTGATAGCCCCGTACCGGATGGGGGCCGGCTTTCCATTCAATGCCAAGATTGGTGAGGGCAGACTGGAGGGAGTCTAAATTGCGGATTTGAGTTTTGATTTGACTAAAGTGTGACATAAGGGCTATTGATCGCAAGCGCTAGGGGACAATAAAAACCAAAAAACGACCTACCACGTACTCGATTGAGCAGGGAGAGTCGTTTCGGAATGCACCTGCGCCTCTTGGGCAAAGTAGTCAGCGGTGTTTTCTTGCTGAAGAACACGGCCAAGCTGAGCTTCGATTTCCGCCGTCACCTCAGCACATTGGGTGCCGACTATACCGGTAACCTTTTCTTCAACCCGTCCATCCGCGTGGATGACGAATTCTAAAGTTTCCATGCTCATATTGCTCACACCAGACGCAGGCACAGGGTGGACGTAACAAAACTTCTGATCTATAGGAACTTATACTAACAGGTATTTATAGTTTCCTTAAGAGAAATTGTCTATGGATAAAGAAATGTTATCTCTATGTAAAGTTTTGTAACGGCTGCGGTGCGTCTGGCTTGGGGTGTAGTGACGTGGGAGCTACGGGCAGGGGTGTCCGAATCCTCTGGACTGAGGTTTTATCTCTCGACCGGGGCTGAGAACGGGGAGCAAAGGTTTCCCAGTGAACGGAATCATCCAGGGATAGCGTTTCCGGAAGTTGTAGTTTTTGGCGCTGTTTAGGGATGCCCTCTCCGCGAGGCAGCAGGGCCGAATCTAAATGAGCCCCCCGAAGCATTGCACCGCGTAGATCCGCTCCTTGAAGATTCGCTTGCTCGAGATCGGCGTGGGTTAAATAGGTTCCCGTTAGCACCGCATCCCGTAGATCAGCCCCTTGCAGTTGAGCTTGGATGAGATCCGCACCAATCAACACCGCTCCCCGGAGGTTGGCGGATCGGAAGTTGGTCTTAAAGAGGAACGCAAATCGTAAATCGGCATCACTGAGGTTGATCCGGCTAAAGTCTTTATTGTGTAGATAAGCGCCCCGTAAATCTGGACGACATTGGGGATGCTCAACCCGCCATACGTTCCAGGCCGCAACCCCCTGTTGCAGTTGTGCGAGATGAAGTGGATTTGCCATAGGGATCTCCGGGAAGATGATTACGATGAATGTCCGTCTTAAGCCGTAGCGATCGTTTGGATGCGAGCTTTTTCAGAACGAAGGCTAGACCCCGATAGAATGCGATCGCCTTTTTCATTGACCACCAAGGGCTCGGCCCCAGGAGGGGCGGGAAAAGTCATCGCTAGGGTGGCGGCTAAGGTCTGGGGTGCTTCAAAGAGTAGGTTGACAAAGCCCCCCACGCGATATTTAGCAATAAATTTGGCTTGCTCTTCAAACAGGCGCTGCACGACTAAGGAATAGAGGGAGAGGGGAATCCCCAAAAGCACCCAGCCTTTTTGATCTTTGGCACGGCGAAACCGGAGGGTAGACCACCGGGAGGGGCCATATTGGGGGAGGGGATAACGAGAGGATTGATCGCCACAGCGAGGCACCCCAACAAAGGGTTGAGGCGCAAATTGTCGCCCGGTAGGAGATGGCGCAGAGGCGATCGATGTGGAGGATAGAGAAGCTTGGGCAGAAACAACAGTCATGGCTTACACTGAAAACAAGAAAGCGGAAGCGTGAACTACCCTAGGAGGTAGGGCGGATCTAAACCGAATAGATTAAGGGGACAGCGCTAAGCACCTAGTAGTTCAAAAATACTAATCTAATAGTACAAGTATACTTTATTTTTAACGATCGTCAAGCGAGGGTTTCCAGGCGATCGGCCGTCGGATCCCGGTAGAACCGTGAGCAGCCATGCTGAGTCCTTGCCGTTAAGCCTGAGGGCAGATCTGCGACTGTTCCCGACGGTGTCAAAACGTGGGAAATTCTGATTGACGTGAATTGAATGCCTAAGTGCTTTAATAAATAGGCGGACAACTTAAGGTGGAAGAGTGCGGCACTCTTCCACTAAATTTTTTCACTTTCAGGAGAAAGCCAATCAGTGACAAATTAATGACCGATCTACCCGAGCCCCCTCGTGGCGGTGAGGATGGCCCCTTGAAAATTGCTTTGCCGCAGTTGGGCCCAGCGAAAATCACTGTAGCTGAGATCTGCATGGCACCATTGGCTGCCATAGGCCTGGGCAGCGGTAAAAAAGGCATGACGAGCGATCGTTTCCGTGAGGTTAGCCCGATAAAAAGAAGCTCCCACCCAGTTGCCTTGGCTTAAGTTTGCCCCTTGCAAATGGGTTTCTTGGAATAGGGCATCCACACCGTTTACTTCACTGAGATTGCAGCGTTGAAGCTGGGCCTGGGTTAAATCCGCTTCCTTGAGATTTGCGCCCCGTAAGTTTGCCCCAATTAAATTCGCGGCTCTGAGATCGGCCCCTTGGAGATTCACCGATCGTAAATCGGCCCCCATCAGATTCGCCCGTTGTAAATTGGCCCCCTGTAGGTTGGAGTTCCACCATTCACTACCGATGAGCTGAAAATCCGCTAAATTAATGCCAGGCAAAATCAACCCCTGAAACCCCAAGTTACTGAAATTGGCAGAAGGATGGCTATTACGCCAATGCTGCCACGGTGAGGAATCTAGCGGGTAAGCTTGGAGGAGAGACAGGATGTAAGAGTAGACCATAGTCAGGGAGACCAAATGCAATTCTCCGGGAAAGAGGGGAAGAATTGACCAAGCGTTTCCTAGTTTACAATGCTGAGGCACATGCAGATGGGAGACAACCGTGGGTCATGACTGGAGGCGGCAGCGGAGAAGACGCAAGCCCCTTTACCAATTTGAAGGAATTTTTTCCTGGCGGGCCATCCGATCCTTGGTTCTCCTGCTCTGCCTGAGCCAGATTTGGGGGTGTACCAGTAATGTTCGACTCTTGAATACCCCGCTGGAAACCAATGGTCTGGGGCTGAATAGCCCCTATGCGGAAACGATGCCCCAGGTGAGTCAACAATTTCTGGCCTTTGTCTCCGATCGTAATGGCAGTCAAGATATCTATCTTTGGGAGATTACGGCACGGCGTTTAGTGCCGCTCCCCGGCCTCAATCGGTTTGACACGATCGCTGCAAATCCCAGCATTTCCGAGGATGGGCGGTATCTGGCCTTTAGTGCCAGTCAAAACGATCGGGTGGGCATTTACCTCTACGATCGGACTTCGCAACAGGTGCGGCGCATCGGTGGAAATCTGCGGGGAGAGGTGCGTCACCCCCACCTCAGCGCCGATGGACAACGGATAACCTTCGAGGTGAATCAACAGGGCCAATGGGATGTTGTGGTGTATAGCCTCAGTGGGCAACCTTTATTTGGTCGATCCTAACGTTTAGCTTAGGTTGTACCGTGGTAAAAACCTTACTTTCTGATCTCCCATGTCGCTAGATCAACGGGTACACGAACTACAAGCCCTCGTGGATTCCTTTCATCCCTTAATTGTGATGGAAACCATCGAAGAAGATCGGGTGCGCAACCTGCTCCAAATTGCGGTACGGAGGATGCGCATCCAACTGTTTGAGTGGTCGATTACCCAAGGGCTGACCCGATCGCCGGGGGGGGCTGCGGGGCCCTGGGTAAATGAGTATGCCCCCCGGGGACGAATCAAACCCACTGAATTTTAAAAAACCCAAGCGGCGGGGGATCTGATGACGTTCCTCCAGGAAACCAATCAAAAAGGGGTGTTTTGGCTTAAAGATTTCAGCCGTCTCTTGGATGAACCTCAACTCATTCGTCAGTTTCGAGAGTTGGCGCAGGACTTTTCCGAACAGCGATCGGCGATCGTTTTAACGGGAGAGAAACTGGAATTACCGCCGGAACTGCAAGCGGCTGCCATTTATTTAGACCTGGGCATTCCCGAAGATGATGAGTTACTGGAACTGGTGCGAGATGTGGTCAAGCAACTCAAATGCGATCGTCGAGTTCAGGTAGAAGTCAATCCCGATCAATATAATCTCTTAGTGCGGGCCCTTCGGGGCATGAC
>JBEAPM010000354.1:0-13506 GCA_041164445.1 Cyanobacteriota bacterium | reverse complement strand
GGGTGCGGTTTAAGGCATCTAAATACCGCACGGGATCAACTTCCTGAGTTTCTTTTAATGCCCGTACAGCGGTTTGGGTCATAATCATCAAGATGCCACTTTCCAGACCATGCCCCGTAACATCTCCAATACTTAGGGTAACAATGCCATCCTTACTAAAGACATCGTAATAGTCTCCCCCCACCTCATCTGCGGGTTCCATAAAGCCAGAAATATCTAGTCCTTCGATCGTTTCGAGTTCATCTTGCTTCGGTAAAATCATCTGTTGCATTTCTCGGGCTACACCGAGTTCTGCACTCATTCGTTGGTTTTCGTCTGTTAATTTGTCATTTAATAAGGAAATTTCGGCATTGGCAGACTCAAGTTCTGCGGTTCGCTCCCGTACTTTATCTTCTAGGGTTTGGGCATATTCTTCTAACTGTTTATAAGATAGTTTTAGGTTCCCCCATAATGCATTTCCCATACTAGTAATGCCCGCTAAGGTAACGGCAACCAAGGGCGTAAAGATGGGGACTAACCAACCAGATTGAAAGGAAACATATCCCACTCCTACAATGATGCCACTGGACAGTACTAAACTAGCAATCCCCCGCAACACCCATTTTTGACGCACACAAAGGGTGCCAATGCTGACACTGTAACCAGACCACACCAAAATCAGTAACCAATTGAGGAGCTTGGGAGAAGTTCTTAGGAGGGGGCGACCATCTAGAGAAGCACTGACGATTTGACTGGCCAAGGTGGCATGGATCGCAACCCCCGGCATTAGATCTGCGGCACTGCTTTGTAGGGTGCTGTTATAGGGGGTCGGAAAGTTATCATTCAAACTAGGGGCTTTAGACCCCATAAATACTAAACGATCGCTGAAAAAGTCAGCCGGAATCTCATTTTTGAGCACAGACTCCAAGGAAATACTTTGGAAACTTTGTCCTAAAGAACTAGTGCGATAACTCAGGAGGATTTGATATCCCCCCATGTCATCGGTATTATAATCGCCATCCCGGTCTGATAAAGGAATCAACCGTGCTTGTTCTAATTGATAAATCCAACGTGGATCCGGTAATAACCAGGCGATCGATCCCAAAGCCTTATGCCCGAGGGAACCGCTTTTCGTTCTATTCTCCTGAAATTGAGTGATGCGTTGTCGTAATTGGTGAGCCCAGTTCAGATCTCCTTCTTCAAAGGCTACCCCTTTGTCTTCCAAATAACTGAGCCCCATGCGCACGCCAAACCCTTCTAGAAGGTTTTCATCGGAGTCTGTGGAGAGCAAAACTAGTCCCCGGCGAGCTTTACCATCGGGATCCAGTACCAGATCGTTAGCCGCAACTTGGTTATTCTCTGACAAAATTGGTGGTGGATTAATGGGATTACCAACCACTTTTTGAATCCCAATTAAATTTGGCGTAGTGGAAAAAACTTCTTCTAATTCTTGGTGACCGGGTTCTACGGGTAAGTCTCGGTAGATATCAATACCGATCGCTACTGGATTTTGAGCCTTAATGTTGCGAATAGCTTGGGCAAAAATTCCATCTGGCATTGGCCAGCGTCCAACATATTGAATATCTGATTCATCAATCGTAACAATTGTGATCCGATCGTCTTTAGGCTCCTCTGCCTTGAGGATAAAAAACTGATCTTGGGCAGCCCATTCTAAAGCGCGAAATAAACCCAAAACACTGCCGAGAATAACCAAACCGGCCATGATCGGTGTGAGAAGGAGGATAGTCGAGATTAAATTTCCACCGGATTGTGGTGACGCTGGCTCATTATGGTCTTGAATCATGGTAGGAGACTTTGCGTGGGAGGAGAGGACGATCGCCCAATAATACCTTGGATTCAGCCTAGCGAATCATTTGACCAAACGGAGGTGGTCTTAAGAACAAGTTCAGAATCTGGCCACCAACTTAAGGCGGAAGAGTGCGGCGTGGAGCGCAGCACTCTTCCCTTAAATTTTTCCGATTTCAGTGGAAAGCCCAGAATCTCAATTTTCTGTTTCACTGGAACCCTATGGGACTCTTTGCTAGATTTCGGGATAAAATAGTCCAGAGGGTCACAACCGCATGTGTATAACTACCGAGGATCAGAACTTATGGAAACCTTAGGCTATTGGGCTTCAGATTCTAACCCTTCTCCCCCTGATCTCTTAATTCCGGATTTAAATTCATCTCTTTCCGTTTTCGGCTTGGTGAGCAGCTTGATCTTGACCAGTTGGGGAACTCAAATTCCCGTTGCCGCAGCCGCCTTGAGCCGGGGCGATCGCTGCAATTCGGTCACCGATTTACAAAATGCACTGCTTGCGGCTGGATTTGATCCCGGTGCTGTGGATGGTGTCTTTGGTGGAGCTACAGAATACGCTGTCCTGCGTTTTCAAGAAGAAAATGAGTTGGTGAGCGATCGGATTGTGGGACAAGCGACCGCCACCGCCTTAGGACTCAATCCTGCTGTTGCCTGTGCCCCTGCGACCACCGCTGTAGAACCGACAGCCTCTCCTCAAAATACGGCCCAGGCTACCGCTGGCACCACCGCAACCTCTCCCTCAGAGGCAGAAGAGAATGTTGCCGTGGTCAGTATTCCCGTTCGTGTGGGGCAAGTCTCGACGGAAGGGGGCGTATTGAATATTCGCTCCGGACTCAGTGTCGATTATGGCGTAGTCAATACGGTGCAAAATGGCACGATCGTCCGTTTTGTCGGGCAACCCGTAGATGCCTGGCTGCAATTGTTGGATGGAGGCTGGATCCACAGTGATTGGGTGACCTTTGTCAGTGCAGAAGAAACCTCAAAAAGTACTGAGCCTAAAGCTGCGGAGACAGTAAATTCCACCCAAGAGGATAAAACCGTTGAAGCAAAAGGGGGCCCCGCCACTCCGATTTCCCCTGATGCGATCGTGCTGCAAAAAGTTGAGGTTCAAACCGGTGGTTCTCCCCTCAATGTCCGTAAAGCCGCCAGCTACGAGGCGGAAATTACCGGTCAATTGGATGACAAACAACAGGTGACTGCCCTGGTTCCCGCAGGAGAAGACACCTTGCCGCAGTGGGTACAACTCACCTCTGGAGGATGGGTTGACTCCAGTTGGTTAGTCGTGAAGGACTCCATCCAGCCTCAGGGCTAGACCCTGATTTCACCATGGCGTTTCAAAAAAGTAGTGTGGGCTGGGAATTACAGCAGCTTGCCCAGCGCATTAATGAATGGGTAGAAGCACGCTGGGGGGACGCGGGAGACTCTTCCCCTCAGGTTGATCTGCCCCAATGGCATCTGCCGGAGTGGTTGGTGAGGGGGTTCTTTTGGGGCTTATTGGCGGGGATTTTGGGGTGGTGGCTCTGGAAAATGCTGCCCACTTTACAGCGTTTATGGGTTCAATGGGGATCTCAGATGCTCAACCGATCGCTTTTGACTGCTCCGCCCTCCACTCAAACCCACTCCCCTCAGCACTGGATTCTGCGATCGCAAAAATTAGCCCGCCAGGAACAGTACCCTGAAGCTTGTCGGGCCCTTTATTTTGCGTTACTGCAATGGTTCCATGAGCAAGCCATCATTCCTCAGTCCCTAAGCCGTACCGATGGTGAATATGTGGCTCTCCTAGCCAAGGCTCGTTTCACGACCGCTCAGATAGACTCCGCCGCGATCGTCATTGAGATTCACCAACGCTTATGCTTTAGTGCCCAGTCCATTGATCAGCAGGAATTTCTCCATTGTCAAACGGCAATGCAACGCCTGAATTTGTGATCATCCATCTATCCAGATCTCGACTGAACGCTGTCGGGGGGGCAGTAATTCTTCAGTATAGAGAGTAGCGTAGGGGCAATCCCCCATGATTGCCGCAATTGCTTCATGATTGCCCTAATGTTACGATGGCAACATTTAATTGATCGTAATCACGATCGTTAAATGAGGTTTATGCCGCCACACTAGGGCGGGCACGGGCCACCGCCCGTACATCTAGACTTTCAAATCTAATTTTGAAATGAGAATTGCTGCGGGGGCGTACCCTCAAGTTCGGTTACCCACAGCCTGTGTTATAGTGTAAAGGCTGAAGTGACGCAGACCGCCTGCGAAACAACATAGCCTGGTAAAACGATCGTCCATTGCGATCGGTTTCATCAGTGGCCCAAGGCAAGCAAAACCTTTCTCAACTCTAGCCGAGTTCAGAGAAGACCCTAGCCGAAAAGTGCCGCATCATGTAGATCAGCCTAATCCGGCTGGTGTCATCGTGTAGCCCAAAGTAGCCAAGAAAAGTGGGAAACCCCCACTTTTTTTATGGCCTTTTTTGAGTAGGGTCACAATTCCCTAGCCAATATTTACACCTGGATCATGGTTCATCCCTGTATTCCTTCTGTTTTAGAGATTGCGAATCCCATTGCAGAATCCTTAAATTTGGAAATCGTTCATGCTGTTTTTCAAACTAACTATAATCCTCCCATCCTGCGAATCGATATTCGCTACCGTCAAGGTCATACCGGTCTAGAGCATTGTGAACAAATGAGTCGTGCGCTGGAAGAAGCCTTGGAGCAACAGCAAACGATGAGGGAAGCCTATGTTTTAGAAGTCTCTAGTCCAGGCATTCCCGATGTGTTAACCACAGATCAAGAATTTATCTCCTTCAAAGGATTTCCGGTTTTGCTAGACGTTCAACCTCCCATTAAAGGAGGACATCAACATCGAGGAACCCTTTTGGGGCGGGATGACGCACAGATCACTATTAATCAAAAAGGACGACTCCTGAAATTCCCTCGCACCCAGGTAACTCAGGTGCGCTTAGTTGAAACCTTAGATCCTTAATTCAGGAATTCAGGACGGTGCTTCATCCGCCTAAGCTTATTGATTTTGAGCTGTTTTGCGCGGAAAGCCCCCATAGCACCAGAAAAGGTAGCTATTCCAGGAGGACGTTCCAGACTTCCCTTAACTTTTTTCTACTTGCAGTGGAAAGCCGAAACCTTATACCTTAAACGAGGAGATGCCAAATATGACTCTACTAACTTTACCTAGCCTCAAAGCCATGGTGGTGGAAATTAGTGAGCAAAAAAAATTACCTTCATCCGTCGTAGAGGCTGCCCTGAGCGAAGCCTTACTGAAAGGATATGAAAAATTCCGGCGTAGCCAGCGCCTCGGGGAAGATGTCTTTTATGAGGAGTATTTTAATAATTTTGAAGTTGAATTAGATTTGGAAGAGGAAGGGTTTCGCGTCTTAGCCACAAAAGCGATCGTGGAAACTATCGAAAATTCCGATCATCAAATTGCTCTGCAGGAAGTTCAAGCCGTTGCCCCCGAAGCCCAACTGGGAGATACCGTTGTCCTCGACGTAACTCCAGATAAGGACGAATTTGGACGGATGGCCGCTATCCAAACCAAGCAGGTTTTGGCGCAAAAACTGCGGGATCATCAACGGAAAATGATTCAGGAAGAATTCCAGGACTTAGATGATCACGAACGGGTACTCAATGCCAAAGCGCTGCGCTTTGAACGGCAGTCCGTCATTATGGAAGTGAGCAGTGGGCCGGGACGGACGGCGGTAGAAGCAGAACTACCCCGTCGGGAACAATTATCGAATGACAATTACCGCGCTAATGCCACTTTCCGGGTTTACCTCAAAGAAGTTGCCGACACCCCCCGGCGCGGGGCGCAACTCATTGTTTCCCGAGCTAATGCCGCCCTAGTGGTGTACCTTTTTGAAAATGAAGTCCCGGAAATTCAAGACGGAACTGTACGGATTGTAGCGGTGGCCCGGGAAGCGGTTCCACCGTCCCGGTATGTTGGCCCTCGCACCAAAATTGCGGTAGACACCCTCGAACGCGATGTCGATCCGGTGGGAGCCTGCATTGGGGCCCGGGGATCCCGTATTCAAGTCGTGGTCAATGAACTGCGGGGAGAAAAAATTGATGTGATTCGCTGGTCTCCGGATCCCGCCACCTACATTGCTAATGCTCTCAGCCCGGCTCGGGTGGAACAATTATTCCTCGTAGATCCTGAAGAACGGCAGGCTCATGTCTTGGTTGCGGAAGATCAACTCAGCCTAGCGATCGGTAAAGATGGACAAAATGTGCGTCTGGCCGCCAAATTAACGGGCTGGAAAATCGACATTAAGGACATTGCTAAATACAAACCCGAGGAGGTGGCCCCCGCCATGCAACGTCAACCCTTAGAAGAACCTAATTTTCTCGATGGACCGCCTCCCGGTTCAGAGGTTCCGGAGGCTCTGTCCTTAGACCGGGAAGAGGAGGTTTAGGAACGTTTTAAAAGGCTACTAAGTTAAGGCGCTTCCCTTAAATTTCTTCGCTTTCAGTGAAAAGCCCAAATTAAAACTGAGCAAAACTTAAGCCCTATGCCGCCTGAGTACCGTCGTTGTGTCAGTTGTCGCCGTGTTGCCCACCGCCGCGAATTATGGCGAATTGTCCGGGTCTCCCCTTCAGGAACCCTGCAATTGGATCAGGGGCAGGGCCGATCGGCCTATCTCTGTCCTTCCCGCGCCTGTCTTCAGGAAGCCAAAAAACGTAAGCGTCTGGAACGATCGCTGCGATCTGCGTTACCGTCCTCAATTTTTCAAACTTTAGAGGGTCGGCTGGAGATCCAGGAAAAGTCCGAGGCGTAGCCATAGGCATCAGGAGATCGGTGGAGAATCTCAGGCGGTTCAAGCCCTGATCCCGATCGGGGTAAACTTTCAGCCTAGTGGAACGGTCATCCGTGTCCGTAGCCGTATTATGATTGCTCAAACGACTTTCCGCCGAACGCAAAGAAACTTAATGGTTGGCTGCAGCGCTTTCTGCTGCACTCTACCACCTTAAGTTGATAGCCCTTAAAATAAAGTAATGTTGTTTTCTAGGCTATTCTAGGCTAACTAGAATTTCTCGACGAGTGATCTTCTGCAACCGGGCTTGAGTATCCTTATACTCTTTTACCGTAGCGGCAAATCATTTTCACCAAGACCCGGCAGGAGAATAGCTTTGCCTAAACCCTGCCCCGTATTCCCGATTGGTGCACTTTATAGCGTTTTAAAAAGGGAATTCCTATGAACCACTAACACTTCCAACGACCATTTGAGGACTATCTGAATGAACAATAGCAAGGTTAGGATTTACGACTTGTCAAAGGAATTAAATTTAGAGAATAGGGATATTCTAAGTGTCTGTGAACAATTAGATATTCCTTTTAAGAGTCATAGCAGCACCATTTCTGAAGAAGATGCTCAGCGCATCCGGGCTGCAGCTAAAAAGTATTCGGGCTCCTCAAACGGTCACCCTCCTAATTCAAAAGCTTCCACCGCTTCCACATCGCGGCGCAAAGCTGCTCCCATCAAGCGGAATTCCCAAAAATCTCAGCAGATTCTTGAGGTTCGGAGTCGCCAAAATGACTCAGCCGATTTCGGCTCGCCTCAGGCCCAAGCCTCTGAGAGTAGTGCAGAAGACTCGACGACATCCAAACCCAGTCGTCCCATGCCACCCGTTCGGCCAGCGCGGCGAGAATCTGGCTCCGGCAATCAGTCTTCCCTAAAATCTCCGCCTCAGCGTCCAACGGCTTCTGCTCCTCCTCTGACTCCCCCCGTGGCTCCTGCCGCCCCAGAAAGTAGCGCTCCAGAGCTTGTACCTCCTCCGGTGAAACCCCCGAATGAGCCAAGTTCTCTCGCCGTTGCGGAGAAAGAGCCCCTCGAAACACCTCAGGCAGAATCTCCTCGACCAGAAGCTACCCTTGAGGCTCAGCGTCCCAAAGCTCCTGTGGCTCCTCAAGCGCCTGTCGTCCCTGCTCTGCAGGGCCCACCCCAGCCTCCTACTGCACCCAGTGCTAGCACTTCATCTAGTAGTAACACTGCATCCAGTAGTACGGTGGCCAAGCCTAAACCAGTGATGACCCCTCCATCTCGTCGTCCTCCAGCCCAGTCTTCAGAGCGATCGACTGAGGCAAAGGTCGATAAACCCAAGGATCTTAAAGGCAAAGCCAAATCAGGGGAAGCGCGGCCCGGTGCTGGCAAAGATAAGCCCGTTGTTGTCAAACATCGTCCCCATAGCGATCGCTTATCGCCCACACGGGAAAATAAACCCGTTAAGACTGTACGCTCCGACAAAACGAGTGAAGAGCCTAAAGCGCCCCAGGTGATAGAACTCCGTCGCCCCCGTCCGATCCGACCTGCTGAGCCTGCTCCAGTGGAAGAGACGGTTTCCCCCGTAGATGAGGATCTAACGGATACGGGCTTAGGGGCAGACATTGAAACAGAAGCCCTAGAAAAGCCTCGTTTACGTCGTCCCATGGATCCGATCAAACTGACGCGGAAAAAAGCCCATGGGGAAGAGGATGAAGAGGAGAAAGAAAACAGCCGCAAGGCGGCCAAGCTGTCGCCCAAGAATAAGCGGCGAACCTATATTTTGGATGATGATGATGAGGACTTAGATGATCTCGGCAATAACCAGGATCTGGTGAGTGCGGAGGCCATGTCCTTATCTTTGGCCCGTCCTCCCAAGCCCAAGAGTGCCCCTCAGGCGGCCAAACCCACTCCAGCACCCGTGGCCAAACGGCGATCGTCTGGGACTTCGAGTCGGGATAATCGCCGCCGCGATCGTCAAGCCCAGGAAACAACCCGGGAACGTCCTGAAATTCTCAGCCTCACCTCCAACTTAACCCTCCAGGAATTAGCAGAAGAGTTGGTGGTGCCGGAAACGGAAATCATCAAGACCCTCTTCATGAAAGGGATTGTGGCCACCATTACCCAAACCCTCGATTTCCCCACCATGCAAACCGTGGCGGACGAATATGGGGTGGTCTTGGAGCAGGAAGTGGAACAGGCTAAGGCCAAGAAAACCTTACAGGTTCTTGATGCTTCTGATATGGAACATCTCCATCGTCGTCCCCCTGTGGTTACGGTTATGGGCCACGTCGATCACGGTAAAACCTCTCTATTGGATGCGATTCGGAAAACGCGGGTGGCCCAAGGCGAAGCCGGGGGTATTACCCAGCACATTGGTGCCTATCATGTCGATGTGGAGCACAACGGCGTACAGCAACAAATCGTCTTCTTGGATACCCCTGGTCACGAAGCCTTCACCGCCATGCGGGCTCGGGGGGCCAAGGTCACAGACTTGGCCATCTTAGTCGTTGCCGCAGATGATGGGGTTCGTCCCCAAACCATTGAAGCCCTCAGCCATGCCAAAGCGGCAGAAGTGCCCCTGATTGTGGCCATTAACAAGGTGGATAAGGAAGAAGCTCAGCCCGATCGTGTGAAGCAGGAGTTGACGGAATACGGACTCGTGCCCGAAGAATGGGGCGGCGACACGATTATGGTGCCGGTGAGTGCCCTGAAGGGCGAAAACCTAGACACCCTCTTGGAAATGATCCTGCTGGTATCAGAGGTCGAAGAACTCTCTGCCAACCCCGATCGTCTTGCCCGAGGCAGTGTCATTGAAGCCCACCTGGATAAAGCCCGAGGCCCCGTGGCCTCCTTCCTGGTACAGAATGGAACCCTACGGATTGGGGATGTCCTGGTCACGGGTTCCGTCTTTGGCAAAGTCCGGGCCATGATTAACGATCGGGGTGAACGGGTTGAATCTGCTGGTCCCTCTATCCCCGTAGAGGTTTTAGGGTTAAGTGATGTCCCAGCGGCTGGGGATGAATTTGAAGTCTTTGCAGATGAGAAAGAAGCCCGTGCCGAAGCCGATCGCCGGGCTGACAATCAGCGCATTTCCCGCTTACAACAGTCCATGGCTTCCCGTCGGGTCAGCTTGGGATCCATCTCGGCCCAGGCTCAGGAAGGGGAACTCAAGGAATTGAACCTCATCCTGAAAGCGGATGTACAGGGTTCCGTAGAAGCCATTTTGGGCGCATTGGAACAGGTGCCCCAAAAAGAAGTGCAATTACGGGTTCTCTTAGCCGCTCCCGGTGAGGTAACGGAAACCGATGTTGACCTAGCTGCCGCCAGTGGCGCGGTCATTCTGGGCTTTAACACCACCCTGGCCAGTGGCTCGAAGCGGGCTGCGGATGAGGCGGGGGTTGATGTCCGGGAATATGACATCATCTATAAACTGCTGGAGGATATTCAAGGAGCCATGGAAGGGTTACTGGAACCCGAATTGGTGGAAGAACCTCTGGGGCAGGTGGAAGTCCGGGCGGTCTTCTCCGTCGGTCGAGGTGCGGTCGCGGGGTGTTATGTCCAGTCCGGTAAAGCGACCCGTAATTGTCAGATTCGGGTGCATCGAGGCAATGAAATTGTCTATACCGGTACCCTGGGTTCGCTCCGACGGATGAAAGATGACGTTAAAGAAGTTAATTCTGGCTATGAATGCGGGATTGGCTTAGATAGTTTCAATGGCTGGCAAGAAGGGGACATTATTGAAACCTTCCGCCTCGTCACGAAGCGTCGTACCTTGAGTCTCACTTAACCGTCAAGTTCAAAGTGTCCCCCCCTGGGGGGGCATTAGCCTTCAAAGCCGTCTGGGGTAAGGTTGCAATGTCTTGGTTGAGTCGCTCCAGGTTTGACATGGTGCTGCTGGATTCCTGAGATAAATAATGAATTCTGATCGAAAACAATAAGTAAATGAGTGCTAAAGCTCCACATCAAAGGAATTGCGACAGATAGTATGAACCGCGAACAGCTTAGACAACTGGAAAATGATTTATGGTCGGCGGCGGATAATCTCAGGGCCAATACCGATCTAAAGTCCAGTGAGTACGCCACCCCGGTTTTAGGGTTGATTTTCCTCAAGTTTGCGAACAACAAATATAGCCAAGCCGAGCCCGCCATCCTTGCGGAATACGAAAAGCTTAAAGGGGGACGACGGGAGAAGCCGGTCTCGGCAATTGCGATCGCTAACTGTGGCTTTTATTTACCGGAGGAGGCTCGATACAGCTACCTGCTAAATCTCTCGGAAGAGGAAGACATCGTTAACCGGATTAAAGCAGCGATGACGGCGATCGCTCAATATAAGCCAGAGCTTGAGGGGGTGTTACCCCAGGATGAGTACAATCGGTTTAACCGGAATACAGGGGAGAATAACCAGCAGAAAAAGGTTTTATTTCAGCTATTACGGACATTTGCGGATATTCCCGTCGATGCCAGTGGGGATGTATTCGGCAAGATTTATGAGTTCTTCCTCGGTAAGTTTGCCCTCAGTGAGGGGCAGAAAGCAGGGGAATTTTTCACCCCCACTTCTGTTGTGCGGTTAATGGTAGAGATCATCGAACCTCACCAGGGCACGGTTTACGATCCGGCCTGTGGGTCTGGGGGAATGTTTGTGCAGTCCCAGCAGTTCATTGAACGGCGGCGGCAGACCTTAGCAGAGTTGGGGGAAGCGGATGACTCGGATCAGTTGTTTGTTTATGGTCAGGAGAAAACCTTAGAGACGGTCAAGTTAGCAAAGATGAACTTGGCGGTAAATGGTCTGCGGGGGGAAATTGCCCAGGCGAATAGTTATGCTGAAAATCCGTTTGATGGGTTTGAGAAGTTTGATTATGTGATGGCTAATCCGCCGTTTAATGTGGATGATGTGCCGATCGCTACGGTGGAGAATGATCCCCGGTTCAATACCTATGGCATCCCCCGCAAGAAAACCAAGGTGCAGAAGAAGGATGAGGGGAAGGAAACGGTCACGAATGCGAATTATCTCTGGATTAATTTGTTTGCGACTTCCCTTAAGGATCGGGGTCGAGCGGCTTTGGTTATGGCAAACTCGGCTTCGGATGCGCGACACAGTGAAGCGGATATTCGGCAAAAGTTGATTGAAGCCAACCTGATCTATGGGATGCTAACCCTGCCCTCGAATATGTTTTACACGGTTACGTTACCGGCGACCCTCTGGTTTTTTGATAAGGGTAAGCAGGATGAACGGATTCTGTTTATTGATGCGCGGAATATTTTTACCCCGATAGACCGTGCCCACAGGGAGTTTAGTGAGGAGCAAATTCAGAATATCGCCATCATCTCGAAGTTACATCGAGGGGAACGGGCCGAATTTATCCGGCTGGTGCATCGCTATTTTGAGCAGGGAATGGCGGCGTTGTTGGAGCACAAGTCTCAGGTTCAACCGGTGAGTGAGCAGTTATTGGATGTGCTGGGGGATGAGGCCGGGGAGCAGGCGGTGAAGGCGTTGGTTGCCCAGTGGGAAGGTCTAGGGGTTCTGAAGGATCTTTACCTGGAGTATCAGCAAGGTTTAGATCTCAAGCTTGGAGATGATGAAAGTATTGCTCTGGTGAACGGTCAGCAACAGAGTCTCCGACAACAGTTTGCGCCGTTTTTTGAGGGGTTACAGAGTGGTCTAAAGGCGCTGACTAAAATTGTGCGACGGCATGAGAAGGTATTGGCTGAGGAGGCAAAGTCTAGCGGGAAAAGAGCGACAATAGACCGAGCGACGAAACAGCTTAAGGAAACCCTAGAGCAGCTTAATCAGGAGGTACGGTCAGCGGAACGTTTTTATCGTCATATTCACTGGTTACAGGAGCGGTTCCCAGAGGCGTGTTATGAGGATGTGACGGGTCTGTGTAAGTTGGCGGATCTGGAGGAAATCAAGGAGCAGGATTATTCGCTCAATCCGGGGCGGTATGTGGGGGTGGTCATCGAGGAGGATGGCAAAACGGAGGAGGAGTTTATTGAAGATTTACTCAAGATGAATGAGGAGTTTGAGGCATTAAATCAGGAAGCGATCGTCCTTGGTGATGTTATTCGTCGTAATATTTCTGCTCTGTCTGATCTTGAATAGGAACCCAAAACTTGGCTTACCCCCCTTAATCCCCCCTTGGAAAGGGGGGAGACTTCGATCCATATCCGATCCTCCCCCTTACCAAGGGGGAGTTAGAGGGGGTTTAGAAGCGTTAGATTCTTTTCTCATGAATTATGTGTACACCCATCTTGGATGAGAACCCAAAACCTGATTTACCCCCCTTAATCCCCCCTTGGAAAGGGGGGAGACTTCGATCCACGTCCGATCCTCCCCCTTACCAAGGGGGAGTTAGAGGGGGTTTGGCTTATGTGTACACCACCGTAGCTTACAAAGGAGGAGTAAAATAGAGGTTATGACAGAAGTTTTTAATCGGGCATTGCATAAAAGCAAACGCCAAGTTCTTCGTAACAATATGCCCCCAGCAGAACAATTGCTCTGGGCAAGGCTTCGGCGGCGGCAGTTAGAGGGGATTAAGTTTAGGCGGCAATATGGGGTGGGGCGTTATGTGGTGGATTTTTACTCGCCAGAGATTAAGTTAGCGATCGAGGTGGATGGGGAAAGTCATCTAGGAGCAGAAGCCCAAGCCTATGATGCAGAACGACAGGCTTATATTGAATCGTTTGGAATTCGGTTTTTACGGTTTAATAATCAACAGATTTATGAGGAGTTAGATTCGGTAATTGAGATGATTGTTTTTGATATTCAGAATCATCAAGCAAGATAAATGAGGAGTTTGAGGCATTAAATCAGGAGGCTTTATGGTTGGCTAATATAGTCAAAAAATGAAAACGATAAATATTAGTTATTGTAAGAGCATCATTCAATGAAAATCAATTTAGTCATGAAAGAAAAGCACAATATTCTTGGGGATTATATA
>JBEAPM010000353.1:0-5444 GCA_041164445.1 Cyanobacteriota bacterium | reverse complement strand
AAGCTGTAGATGTTGAAGTGAAAGGGATTGACCTAGTAAGCCTCTTGCCCAGTGCCATTCGTAGTGCCACCCTCAGTGCGGGGGATGCTGGTGTTGTCAAGATTGAAAGCGATCGGGTTTTGGTCACAGATGGTGCCCGGATTACGGCTCTCACTGCCAATAGTGGCAATGCAGGGGAGGTACAGGTGACAGCATCGGAACGTATTACCGTGGAGGGGCGTAGTCCAAATCAGCTTCCCAGCCTAATTTCTGCTGCTTCCAACCCTTTATCGCCTCAAACCCAGGCAGTGTTTAATTTGCCCGATGTTCCCTCCGGAAATAGTGGCGCACTGACCTTAAGCGCCCCGGAGATTCTGGTTCAAGGGGGTGGACTGATTACCACCAATAACGAAGGCACAGGAAATGCGGGCACACTCTCCATCTTTAGCGATCGGTTAATCGTCAAGAACCGAGGACAAATTAGTTCTACTGTTCTAACGGGGGCCGGGGGCAAAATTGTCATTGATACCGGAGACTTGAGCCTAGATCAGGGGCTGATTAACGCTTCTGTGTTAGCCACGGGCACTGGGGGGGATATTCAGATTACCGCCGCAGGCACGATCGCTTTAACCGGGATTCCCCTGGATCTCTCGACGTTATTTACTGAGTTTGCCCAAGATCCCCTCAACTTTTTAGGTACAAGTCCCCTGGCCAATGGGCTCATTACCTTTACCGGCAATGGCGGCAACAGTGGCCAGATTGATCTTCAAGCGCAAAACCTGAGCATGGACAGTGGGGCCTTCATCACGACCTCTACGGTGGCCCAGGGCAATGCGGGATCTATTCGTCTCAACATTGCGGATCAGATTCGGGCAAACAATAGCTATGTGTTGACCACCACCTTCAACACTGGCAATGCGGGGGACTTGGAGGTAGAAACCCAGTCTCTCCGCACCGAGAATGGAGGGCTCTTTGCTACAGGCTACTTTGGGGCGGGGAATGGGGGTAAATTGACCGTCACCGCCACGGAATCCATTGACTTAGCGGACGATCGCTATGGGAATATTCGGGGCGGCTTCACCAGTGGTTCCCTCTTGCTCGGGGATATTACCAATCCCTTTACCATTCCCGGTAATGGTGGAGACCTGACGGTGCAAACCCCTCGGTTATCGATTCGCAATGGGGCCGCGTTAAACTCTAGTGCAGAAGGGTCGGGCAATGCGGGCAACATCTCCATCCGCAGCGATTGGCTGAGACTGGAAACGGGAGGGTATATTTCGAGTTTAAGTACGGTGGGGCGCGGCGGAGATATTCAAATTACCGCAACGGAAGCGATCGATATTCTCCAAACCGACACCTTCCCCAACCTTAGTACTATCCAACTGCCCTTAGATCCGATCTTGATTCGCCAAGTGCAGAGTGCGGGGATTACCTCCCTTTCTACGGGGCAATCTTCGGGTCACATTCAGCTTTTCACAAAAGCCTTAACCCTAGCTCACCAAGGATTGATCGCCAGTGCCAGTTTAGGGGCAGGGCCAGGGGGAGATTTTACTCTCCAGGCCGAATCAGTGCTGCTGGACAACTCCTATATTGCGGCTTCTAGCTATGCCCAAGGCGATGCTGGTAATATTTCAATTTCCAGCCAAACTTTAGCAACCTTAGGCAATTCTCTGATCAGCACCTTTGCCGCAGCAGAGGGCAATGCGGGCAACATCAATATCAACGCTACGGACTCCATTCAGTTGCAAGGCACGAGCGTAACGGGGGAATTATTTGTCATTGGCTTAGCCGCCGGTAGCTTACCGGGTGCTTCCGGTTCCAGTGGCACGATCGAGATTGAAACGGGCAGCCTGACCTTAGATCAGAACGTAGAACTCTCTACCTCCGCTTTGGGCACGGGAAATGGGGGAGACATTACGATTAACAGCGATCGGATTCGCCTCACGAATCAAGGATTTATCAGTTCGATTAGTACCGTGGGTAATGGCGGCAAGATCAGCCTCAACGTCGCCGATACCTTTGAGATTGTGGGCACGGGTACCGACTTGGCCGTTACCCTCGCCCAAACCCCTTCCTCTCGCTTGACTGAACATGAGTTCATTCCGGTGTTACCCAACTTACAGCGGCTAGGAGTGTCTTCCTTTGCCTTGGGAGGAACGGCTGGAGATATTGCCTTAAACGCGCAGACAGTTCGGCTCAGTCAGGGGGGATCCTTGATTAGTTCTAACTTGGGGCAAGGTGGGGGGGGGACCGTGAATGTGCAGGGGCGAGAGATTCGCTTAGAAGACGGTTTTATTGTCACTGCCACCAGTGGGCAAGGGGATGCCGGGCAGATTAAAGTCCAAAGCGATCGTTTGCAGCTATTTGGCCAAGCCACCTTGGGCACCTTTGCCCTGGGGACGGGCAATGCGGGAGATATAGAAATTGCTGCAGAGCAGGCCGTCACCATTGAAGGCAAGGGGAGTTTAGGGGCGGGGCAAGATTTGGCGCAAATTAATGGGGGGCTCTTTGCCATCACCCAAGGGAGTCTGGGGGGCAATATCCGTATTAGTACTCCTGATCTAAAGATTACGCGACTGGGTGAACTAGCAACCTCGGCCACGGGCCAGGGCGTGGCAGGGGATATTAACATTGAGAGCGATCGGGTGGTATTGGATCAAGCGTTTGTCTTAGCCACCAGTAATTTAGGACAGGGGGGCAATATCCAAATTCAGGCCAAAGATTGGCTGTTCTTCCAAAATGGAACCCGCCTCTCTGCCCAGTCGGGCACAGCGGAATTGGGAGGGGGAAACGGGGGTAATATTACTCTAGAAAGCCCGATTATCTTGGGAATTAATAATTCTGATCTCATTGCCAATGCCTTTGAAGGGGATGGGGGCAATATCAATATTGTCACCCAAGGGCTTTTGGGCTTTACTGTTAAGGATGTGGATAACCCCTTAGCGGATCCCAGGAATAACATCACCGCCAGTTCTCGCTTTGGATCATCGGGAACCACAGATATTAATAGCAGCATTAATCCCACCAAAGGATTAGCGCCCTTAGCCACCGCTTTTGTCGATCCAGCCAATGCTATTGTCGATCGCTGTGCCATCAGTCCAAACAGTGACGGTAATCGGTTTACGGCAACGGGGCGCGGAGGCTTACCCGTGAGTCCGGTTAACTTGCCGACACCAATTTTTCTGATCACCCTTCCTTCCGCCTTATCCCCTCAAGTGGCAGATCTCAACGATCGGGCTAGTCTGCTCTTTGAGCAGGGAGATCTCGAAGCCGCTTATGCCACCTGGCAAGAGGCGGCTGACCAGGCTGCTGCGGTGGAGGATCTCATCGGACAGCGATCGATCCAACTCAATCAACTGCAAACCCTGCAACTTTTAGGGTATCAAATCCAGACTTATCAGGTCTTAAGCAGCCTGCAAACAGCGGTGGCGCAGGAACCCCAGAGCCTCCTTCAAGCCGTCACTGGGTTTCAGAGGGGCAATAGTGCTCAAAGTCTGGGGAAACTGGAGGAGGCCGCAACCGCTTTAACGGGGGCTTTAACGATCGCTCAAGCCTTACCCTCTTCCCAGTCCCTATCGTTAAGCAGCCAAATTCTCCTCGGTTTAGGCCACAATGCCCGCGCTCAAAATCAAATAGAGCAAGCGATCGAGTACTATCAACGTGCCGCAACGATCGCCCCTGATTCCCTGACCAAATTTCAAGCTCAAGTCAGTGCCTTAGACCTAGCAATCACTGAAGGGGTGGATAATATTGCGGAGACAGATATTGCGGAGACAGGCAATCTTGCCGAAACAGGACAACTCCTGAGCCAAGCCCAACGGTTATTGCCCTCACGGAGCAGCTTCTACAGTCAGATCCACCTGACCTCATTGCTGCAACGATCGTTAACCACCCAGTCCCCCCTGGCAACTCCAGACCAGATTCTGCACAGCCTTCAGTACATTACCAAACAAGCTCAAACCTTAGGAGATAACCAGTCCCGAGTCTATGCTTTAGGGGCTCAGGGAGAACTGTATGAACAGACTCAACAGTGGAACCTGGCTCAGCAGCTTACCCAGCAAGCACTAGGGACTGCGCAGCCCCTCAACTCAGCGGAGATCAACTATTTATTACTGTGGCAACTGGGTCGGATTTTGAGTCAGCAAGGACAAACCCCAGAAGCGATCGTGGCTTATCGTCAAGCCGTGGCAGCCCTCCAGACCATTCGCACCGAAATTGCCAGTAATGCTCCGGATGTTCAGTTTAACTTCCGCGATCGGGTAGAGCCGCTTTACCGTCAGTTTGTGCGGTTACTCCTGGCGGCAGAAACCCCTGCTCCTGAGAGTTTGAAAGAAGCCCGTAATCTCATTGAAAATCTGCAACTGGCGGAACTCAATGACTATTTTCAAGATGCCTGCACCCAAGCCACTCCGATCGCAGTGGATCAAGTAGATCCTACCGCCGCTGTTATCTATCCGATCATTCTGGACGATCGTTTAGATGTCATTGTCAGTCTGGGGAAAGACGATCACCTCTTGCACTACTCCCATCCCATTTCTGCCCAAGAGGTTAGGGACGCAGTTCAAGAAATACCCAAATCCTTTGCGGCGGCTTTCCGGGCCAACAGCAGGCAGACTCATCGAAAGCTTCAACAGTTTTATGATTGGTTAATTCAACCAGCCCAATCTCAATTAGAGGCGCACAATATTGAAACCCTCGTCTTTATTCCAGATGGTGCTTTACGAAACCTATCCCTTTCCGCCCTCTACACTGGCGAGCACTATCTTATTGAAGAGTACAATATTGCCCTCTCTCCTGGTCTGAACTTAATGGAACCCCGTCCACTTTCCCAGCGAAATTCAACACTTTTTGCGGGGGGGCTCAGTCAGGTCAATCCAGATTTTAGCGGTGAGTTCAACCCGCTTCCCTTTGTGGAAGAGGAGTTAGCCGCCATTACGACGATCGTTCCCAGACACCGAGAATATCTCAACGAAGCCCTTGTTTCGTCAGTACTGATGCGAGACTTAAAGGAACTTCCCTTTAACATTGTCCATTTAGCCACCCATGGTGAATTTTGCAGAAGTGCAGAGGAGACCTACCTTTTAACTTGGGATCGTAAGTTAGGTCTAGAGGAGTTTAGTCAGTTACTCCAAGAGTCAAGTCGGATCCAAGATCCCATTGAACTGTTAGTGCTAAGTGCCTGCGATACTGCGGCGGGGAACGATCGGGCGGTGCTAGGGATTGCCGGTATGGCCATTCGGTCTAACATCCGGAGTACGATCGCAAGTTTACGGCGGGTGGATGATGAAGCAACCGCACGCTTTATGGCTGACTTTTATCAAGCACTTGTTCAACCGGGAGTTACCAAATCTCAAGCCTTTCGCCAAGCCCAATTAGCTCTCCTGCGCAGTCCCCTTTATGCTAGCCCCTACTATTGGGCTCCCTTTGTCTTGGTGGGAAACTGGCTATAGTGGTCTACTCAGAGC
>JBEAPM010000352.1:0-25390 GCA_041164445.1 Cyanobacteriota bacterium | reverse complement strand
CACAGGCGGGGCCGTTGTAGTCTTTGATTAAAGGATTGATTTGGAAACACTCAATGTTGCTGAGTTCGGCCCCGGCATGATAGGCCATGGAGTAACCATCCCCGGCATTGGTGGGGTTTTCATAGGTGCCATAGAGGTAACCGGAGGCGGGTAATCCTAAACGGCCACAGGCCCCCGTGCAAAGTAAAACGGCCTTCGCTTGGATGACATAAAAATCACCGTTGCGCACATCAAAACCAACCGCCCCCACTGCACGACCATTCTGCACCATTACTCGCGTGGTCATGACCCGGTTGGTCACCTTAACCCCATGGCGCTTAACTTGACGGGTCAGAATTTTTTTGAGATCTTTGCCTTCCGGCATCGGCAATACATACTTACCAACCCGGTGAACTTGCTTGAGGTCATAATTGCCTTCGTGGTCTTTCTGGAACTTAACCCCCCAGCTTTCTAGCTCTTGAATCACCTCAAAGCCCCAACGGCCAGTTTGGTACACTGCTTTTTGGTTCACGATGCCATCATTGGCGATCGTAATCTCGCGAACATACTGCTCTGCTGTCGAATTTCCAGGGATGACGGCTGTGTTAACCCCATCCATGCCCATAGCGATCGCCCCGCTGCGACGGATGTTCGCTTTTTCCAAAATTAACACTTCGCCTTCTGGGTTAGCCTGCTTGGCTTTGATACCGGCCATAGTACCTGCGGTACCACCACCGATGACCAGAAAGTCAGTTTTCAAGTATTGCGTATTTACCATAGGTTCTGTTTATGAAAACGACTGACCACAGGGGGAGATTCCATAATTCTGGCCAGATTGACCGGCAACCTGGTTCCCACCAAACTTAGCGGGAGCTAAATTTAGACCCCCCACATTATTGCAAGCACTCTCAATGAGCTTGTGAGATTGGCATTATTATAGAACAGCCCTCAAGCCGCAAAATGCTACTTTGTAGCGAAAAATACTGTTTACTGATTCTGCTTATTTATAGACTCATAGGAAATATTAATTTGTCGCTCATTTTTAGGCTTCGGTTCCCATCAATCGACCCTATAGAGCGAACACTATAGAGCGCTCCTCTAGGGCAACGATGGGCGTAAGACTGAAAAGATGGGGTATTAAATTTAAAAAATTTGATTCAACGGCTTTCCACTGAAAGCGAAAAGATTTAATGGAAAAGTGCGGCACTCTGCACTCTTCCGCCTTAAGTTAGTCGCCGATTTAACAACAATATCTTTACCCCGATCGCTGTGGAAATTTACCAGATTCGAGTTTTTTTAGAAGTCGCCCGACATCTTAGCTTTACGGAAGCTGCCAATGCTTTGAATCTAACCCAGCCTGCCGTCAGTTCCAAGATTAAGTCTTTGGAATCGGAGCTAGGAACTCCCTTATTCCATCGCCTTGGCCGGAGGGTGGAACTGACAGCAGCAGGGAACTATTTAGTGGAATTTGGGCCGAGCTTAATCGAGAAAGAACAGGATCTGATCGCTGGTATTACCAAGATCAAACAGGGAAAGTGGGGAGAGCTTCGCGTTGCCAGTACGCCTGAAATTAGCTCCTATTGGTTACCCGATTTCTTGTTTAAGTATCATCAGTCTTACCCAGATATCAAAACATATTTATCACAACTGGATACGGCGGAGCAGCTTTATCGATCGCTGATCGAGGGTGAAGCGGATATCGGAATTTCGGAAATCGGTTTTGACGATTTTGATGAGCTTGAGTCTATTCAGGTAGATCGTCTGTTTTATCGGGTGATTTTGGCCCAGGATCATCCTTTAGCCGAAGCGGAGTTTCTCAGCCTTAAGGATTTACAGCAGTGGCCTTGGGTGCTTCAGCCCGAGGGTTCACCGCTTCGTTTAGCCTTTGAGTCTCGTTTAGCGGAACTGGGGTTGAGCCTAAAGGATTTTGCCCAGATTCAGGTGGCAGAAACTGCGAGTCTAATGCAAGTCTATTTGAAACAAGGAGGTTGTCTAGGGTTTACCACAAATCTAGAGTTTCCCGTTGAGTGCCAAACCAAAGTGCTCACCCAAAAAACAATATTAGAACTCGCACTCCCCACAAAGCTCTTTTTAGTGCGGCCGAGGCGACTGGCCAAAGCTCAGCAATGCTCACAAGCCAGCCGTTCTTTTAAGTATTCAGATCCTGAACCGGCCCAAAAGTTTATGGATCTGATTTTTGCAACAAAACATCAAGTCGGGAAACAAAAACAATCACCAGAGCCTACGAGAGGAATAGCTTCATCTCCCTTACCCATCATTTATTTACATCCCCCTTGTTTTCAGATTCGTTCTCCGGTGACCGCTAAATCTGAGAAAGTCAGGCTCTCGATCGGGATTCAAAACCAAACCTTGCAAACAATGACAGCGGGGCTGATTATTCGTCGTCTAGGTTTGCTCGAACATTTTCTGCCCCGCAAAAGTGCCTCTCATCATTTGCAGTATGAAATTCAGTGGCATGACTTTAATTCAGGGGCTCCGATTGTTGAAGGACTAAAAACTCAAAAGCTTGATATTGGGATCTTAGGGGATTATCCCCTTTTACTCACGGCGTTGAATAATCAGAGGGTTGGGACAGAACAGCAGACCTGTTTAGTGAGTTTTATTGCCTGCAATCCCGATGGCGGGGGGAATGATATTATTGTGCCGCTCCATTCTAACTTGAATCAATTAGCAGACTTGCGCGGCAAGTCTATTGCGGTTCCCTTTGATTCTGCGGCCCATGGCATGGTGATGCGCTCCCTCAGTCGTGAGGATCTGCTCAAGGAGGTGACTCTGGTTGACCTGCCCCATCTCAATCGCTGGCGGGTTGCCAGTCCCTCCATTCAGGTGGATGGGTATGCTTACTTTGCGCCTTTCCATGCGATCGCGGAGCATTATGGTAAGTTTCGCCGTTTATCCGATGTGCCCCTGAATAACCTGCCCACGTTTCATGGTGTAGTGGTGAGACGATCGTTAATGGAACAATATCCTGAGATGATTACAGCGTACCTGCAAGCTTTGCTTGCCGCTCAATACTGGTATGCAACTTCTCCGTCTGCCCCAAGTTTAGTGAGTCAGTGGGTGGGGTTAGACACAGAAATTGTCTTGAGAACCTTATGTCAAACCATTCAGTGGTCTATCGGGGGACGTTCGGAACCGGGACTGTTTTATATGGACAACCAAATTCGCCCAGATTGGTTCCAAGAACATATTCAACAACTGACCCAAATATCCGGTAACGAGTCTTTTCAGACTATTCAACTCGACAATTGGATTCAAGGTGAGTTTTTAGAACGGGCCATGCAAACCCTGTAAACAGCGGGTCTAGTCAAGGTCAGCTCTCAGGGGATAGGGTTTCCTGGCGATCGCCTTGATTCTTCCGGGATAACAAGGCGATCGTAATGCCTCCGAGTACAATGCTGGCGGAGATCAGTAAATGGAGCGACAGTTTTTCCTGGAGCCACAGGACTCCACCCATGGCAGCCAGGATCGGAATGGAGAGTTGAATGGTGGCGGCTAGGGTGGCAGAAAGGGAGCGGAGGGCCGTATACCAAATCACGTATCCTAAACCCGAGGTGATGGATCCGGCGACAATGGCTGGCCAAACCCCTGCGAAGGAAATATGCACATCCGCAAAGCTAAGGAGGTTGAACCCCCAAATCAAGGGCAGCGATCGGAGAAAATTTTCCGTAGATGCGGCTAAAGGACGACGGACGGTTTGGCCCAAGAGGGAATAAAGCCCCCAAGCAGCACCCGAACAGAGCATCATCACCGCCCCGAGCCATGAAGGGGTCTCAAAATTAGGCAGAATGAGATACACCAAGCCGATTAAGGCCAACAGAGCCCCTAGACCTTCGGCAAGATCTAGGCGTTCGCCCCGTTTCAATGCAGCCAGAATCATTGTGACTTGGACAGAACCAAATAATAATAAGGCTCCGGCCCCTGCCTCTAGCACCTGATAGGCGGCGGAAAAGGTAATGGTATAGAACAACAGGACGATCGCAGGGATCCAGCCCACTGAAATGTTTTCTGAGTTATTTACTGAGCTATCGGATGTGCCCAACTGAAACCATCGCTGCACCACCATGACCAGAACCAGGGTTAAGGCACCGGAGGTAAATCGAATGGAGGAAAAACTAGCCGCATCAATGCTCTCCGAACCTAAGGCGAGGCGTGCTAAAACGGAATTTCCTGCAAAAGCGAACATCGCTAACCCACTCAACACCAAAGTGAGAGGACTTTTGCTGAGCGGTCTTACCATTATTCAGCCTACTGTTCCTGCATACTTTTGAGGGTTTCTTCCCGAATCAACTCAAAGACCTGACGACTTAAGTTTGTGAATTCGGGGGTCATCATATCGTCGATGTGACGAGGGCGTTCGAGGGGAATGGGAAATTCCGTTTTGATATGACCCGGCTGCACCCCCATCACGCAAACGCGATCGCCTAAAAAGACGGCTTCTTCGATGTCATGGGTCACAAAAATAACCGTTGTTTTCAGATCGCTCCAAATGTCCAGCAATAGTTCTTGCATCATGTGTCGCGTTTGAGCATCTAGGGCGGCAAAGGGCTCATCCATCAACAGAACCGAGGGGGAATTAACCAAAGCCCGCACGATACTGGCCCGTTGTTGCATCCCCCCAGACAGTTGGTTGGGATAGGCATTGCGATGCTTATATAAACCCACCCGATTCAGGTAATCATTGACCAAATCACGACGCTCAGCACGCTTGACTCCTTTCACTTTGAGACCGAATTCTACGTTTTGAAAGGTTGTTTTCCAGGGTAACAGTGAATACTGCTGAAACACAAACCCGCGATCCGCACTGGGACGCTTAACCGGAATATCATCCACAGACACGTAGCCTTGGGTGGGTTTGAGAAATCCAGCAATGACATTGAGTAAGGTTGATTTTCCACACCCGGAAGGCCCCAATAAGCACACAAATTCTCCGGGTTGTACCATGAGTTCAACGGATTCCAAAACAAGGTTAACAGGGCCTTTCTTCCGTTTGAAGCAAACAGATAGTTGCTCAACCTTAACCGATCCCTTCACGATCGTCGGGGATTGGACTCTCTCGGAAATATCAGTGCTGGACATAGTTTTCATAAATACCCAAAGACCTTTATAACGAATTTTGAATAGACTTTCAGCCGTAGCTTAAAATTTGAATTCTAAATTTTGAAACCGAAAGCTCTAACCCTAAAGTTTTGGCTTTCCACTGAAAGCGAAAAAATTGAATGGAAGAGTGCGGCGCGCCGCGCCGCACGCTTCCGCCTTAAGTTGGTAGCCAAAGTTTTAAGCCTAAATTTTAACCCTAAATTTGAAAAAAGAACTAAAACACTTTTTCTGCCTCATCCCCACCTTCTACATTGCTTAGACATCCCCTTTTTTGATCACGCGCCAAGGCATCAGTGCCTGCATAATTTGGGTGACAACAAAAGAACTGAAGGTGCCCATTAAACCAATTAATAACATGCCCATCACAATGGGAGGATAGTTAGAGGTTACATAGGATTCCCAAGTGATGTAGCCAATTCCATAACGACCAGCTAAAATTTCAGCCGTGACTAAACAGAACCAAGCATTTCCCATACCAATAATCAAACCACTGGCAATACTGGGTAGGGATCCAGGAATAACAATATCCTTGAAGATATACCATTGATTGGCTCCTAAACATTGTCCAACACGAATGAGCACAATGTCGTGGAGCATTCCTTCTACGCCCTTAATTGTGCTCACTAAAATAGGAAAGAAGGCTCCCACAAAGGTGATGTAAACCATGCCCGTTTCTGCATTGGGAAACATTAGAATAGCCAGAGGAATCCAAGCTACAGCCGGAATGGGGCGCAAAAGCTCTAAGGGGGGGAGCAGTAAGTCCTCAATCCGTCGAAACCAGCCAATAAAAATTCCCAGGATGATGCCCAGAATAGAAGCAACCAAGTATCCCAATAAGACCCGCGTGATGCTCGATCGAAAGTGAACCATGGGATCACTGGCAATAAACTCGATCGTGGCTTCAAAGACTTCACTAGGGGAGGGAATTAAAGCAAAGTTAATAAAAAAGTCGAAATTAAGATTACAAAGGATTTGCCAGCCACCAAAAAAGATGACTAGCGCGAAGAAACGCCAGGTGAGATGACTCCAAAAGAGAGCCTGGAAAACTTTGATCATCTTAATGACTATTCCAGCTTTTGATGATTGATCTTTTAACTGGACTAAACCTGCCATAATCTCATGTACCACATCAGTATTGATTAAGTGTTTATTGGGGGGGGACTTCGATTCATTGTGTCGGACGTTCAGCCACCTGACACAATCCCTATGCTGGGGTAATACGGCAAAATTTTAATTTTTCAAGATATTCCTTTGCATCCCACCGATTCCAAACCCTGTAGAAGTAGGAACTATCGCAATAGGAACGACAGTCCTAAATCTGCTAAAACCGTGATGTGGTGTGCGCCCAGAGGACGAACACCACAAGCCATTGAAAATTACTGTGGGTTTTGGATATGTTGAGATACCCAATCTAGTTTTTCAGATCTAGGTTATAACGTTGATACTTTGGTTTTGAGTTTGTATTTAAACTCTACAACTCAGCGGTATCAACCTACCGAGATGCAGCCAAAGCAGGTTGAGCAGCCTGGGCAAAGGAGTCTTGTAGTTCTTTGAATGCCGTGAGTGTACCCCCAGATTCTTGAGCATAAAGATTGGCATCGGACTCTAGCAGAAAAGCTGAGACTTCATCACCGGATCTCACGTAGTAGGAATTTTCAGCAAAGAGCTTCCATCCCTTATTACGATCGTGAACAAACATGACATCTGCCGCTTTACCCTCTTCCTGCAATTTTTTCAACATCGAAATCATGTTGGGAATTGAGGCAAAACTAGACACCGTTTCCTCGCCTTGAATCCAAAGTTGAGCTGCCATTTTAGGATCTCCGATCGCTTCACCCGTTAAGGCATCTTCGCCGGTAATCTGATAGTTTTCTCCCGCTGCAACAACCTCATTATAATCCTTACCTAACTCCTCCATAGCCTGTTTCAGATACCCCTCATCATACCAATCTGTCACACTGTCAGGATTGATAGCGGGGTCAACTTTACCCAAACTAATGAGTGTTGCAATACTACTCTTGAGGGCATTTAACTGAACTTCTCGGATCGTCGGATCAATGGGTTGTAGTCCGGAAGGGCCGAGGAACATATACACCACTTCCTTCTCAATCCCAGACCATTCTTCGATTTTCGCAGAAATTTCTTCAGGCTTTTCCCGGAAAATATCATTAGCTTCCAGCACTGCCTTCATATAGGCAACTACGATTTCAGGGTACTTTTCGGCAAAGTCGGAGCGAACCACGATACCGTGGAGTGTGGGAACACCGGTTTGGGCACCATCAAAAATTTTCTTGGCAAAGCCGCGAAAGGGAAAGAGTTCGCCAAAGGGAACAAAGTCAGCGTGAGCATCAATTTGAGCGGTACGGAGACTCGTCCCTCCCACTTCCGGAGCTTGACTGATCAGGGTAACATCTTTCTCTGGGTCAATGCCTGCATCACTGAGGGCTTTCAAGACCATACCGTGGGCGGCGGAGCCAAAGGGCACTGAAATCGTTGCTCCCTTCAAGTCCGCTAAAGACTTCGCATCACTATCCTTAGGCACAACAACGGCATTTCCAGCCCCGTTCGGACTGTAAGCTAACGTGCCAATAAAGGTTGATTCAATATCTCCAGCCTCTTCCCTAAACTTAATCAAGTTAATAACAGTGGGAAAATCCCCCATGAGACCAATATCAATTTGATTGGCAATCATCTTATTGGTGATTGGCGGGCCAGAAGTATAGCTAGACCATTCAATTTTGTACTCTACTCCCTCATATTTACCGTCGGTTGGAAGGTACTTTTCTAAAAGCTTAAGCTCTCGTACCGTTGCTCCCCCAACCGCCGTGTTGATCACCTGATCCTGAGTTCCAATCGAAATCCGAATCACCTCTCCACTACTACTTGAAGCCGGTGAACCGGGAACCGATTCACCGCTTGAACAGGAAGCTAAAATAGCGGCAGAGGCAATAACCGAGAGAACTGAAAATCCTTTTGAAAGCCGAATAAATACTGATCTCATAAGCCTAAAAATTTTCAGCCATTACTAATCTTGATCTAAAGAATTTATATCGACTTAAACAGGGGCAATCTGTAAACAGGGATACACAGTTAACGATCGCTGTCAAGCCATGTATAACTCTTATTTCTTAACCTATCAATTTATTTTATGCAGCAGGGAAATTCCCTGAAAACTGACAGCTTTCAGGGAATTTTATGAAGTGATCAGCTTATGGGTAACAGGGAAGAGTTCAGCCCAGGCAAGACTTTAAAGCCTGACAAACAGCTTCAACTTGTTGGGGTTGAATACCGGGATATAGCGGTAGGGAAAGAATCCGATCGCTTAACTGCTCCGCTACAGGAAAATCGCCCCGACCATGGCCCAGAAAGGCAAAGGCAGGCTGAAGGTGACAGGGAATGGGGTAGTGAATCCCAGTTTGAATCTGATGGTCATTGAGCGCCTCTTGAAGCTGAGCCCGATCGATGTGCTCCCCTACGAGTTCGACCACATAGAGATGATAAATGTGTCCCTCTCCACTCTGATTTTCCAGGGGACGAATGCCCAACTGAGCCCCATCCTCTCGGAAAAAACGATCGTATTGCTGAGCGGTTTCCCAACGTTGATGATTCCACTGATCCAAGTGGGGAAGTTTGACTTGCAGAATACTGGCTTGCAAGGTATCCAAACGGGAGTTTGCCCCCACGATGGTATGAACATATTTTTGGGGCGCACCATAGTTGCGTAAAATGCGGAGTTGCCGAGCGATCGTTTCTGCTGAAGTGAGAACTATGCCCCCATCCCCCATTGCGCCTAGATTCTTGCTGGGATAAAAACTAAAGCCTGCCGCTTGGCCCACGGAACCGGCCCGATAGCCTTCACGCTGTGCCCCGTGGGCCTGAGCCGCATCTTCGACGATCGTTAGGTTATAGGTCTGGGCAAAATTCTGTAGGGCACGAGGCGAGACCATTTGACCGTAAAGGTGAACCGGAACGATCGCTTTGGTGCGGGGGGTAACCTTTTCGGCGGCTTTTTCCAGATCAATTAAGGCCGTGAGACGATCGCAATCCACAAATACTGGTTGGGCATTGAGGCGATGAATCGCCAGCAAAGTCGCAATAAAAGTATTGACCGGCAGCAACACCTCATCTCCTGCCTCCACACCACAGGCCTGCAGCGCCAAGGCTAAAGCATCCGTACCACAGGCGACACCCACACCGTACTGCACCTGAGAGTACTGGGCAAAACTAGCTTCAAAAGTCTGCACCGCTTGACCTAAAATAAAATCCCCTCGATGGAGACCCCCTTCTACTGCTTTGGCAATCTCAATCCTTAGCGGTTCATGTTGACAGGATAAATCCACAAAGGGAACAGCAGTAGGACTCATGGTTAGACTCATCACAACGGTAGAATGTCTAGCATTGTAGTGCGATCGAGCCCATCTCCGCAGCACCTTAGCATTAGGGGGACAAACCCCGCCCCTAGGGTATTGTGCAGGTTTCCGGCCCCGGAGGGCTACCTACTCCAGGGGGAAGAGAACGACGCTCCACCTCACTCTTCCCTTCAGCTTTTTTCGCTTTCAGTGGAAAGTCCCCCGGAGTTAATGATGATAGGATAGTAATCCCTGATACCTCAAGAAACCTTGATTCACTGCGGCGGGCCGCTGCGCCGCCACTATCCCTATTTTGCGAGGGATCCTCAATCGTCTGCTTAGCCATTACCTGTGTCTTGCCCTATGGATGCTTACTCTGAACGGCCTGCCGCCCCCTCGTGGACTCCTGACCCCCTAGCCCCTGAGGTTACCAATTTGGATCTCGATCGCTTACTAGACTCCGTTGAGATTACCACTCAGGATTTAGGCGGACGCAAGCGCCAAGTCCAAGCATCTCTAAGGGTTCCCGCCCCCGTGGAAGCCCTGTGGCAGGTCTTAACCAACTACGAAAAGCTAGCAGACTTTATTCCCAACCTCAGCACAAGTCGTCTTTTGCCCCATCCAGAGGGAGGGATTCGCCTAGAGCAAGTAGGGGGACAGCGGATTTTGAAGCTTAACTTTTCGGCTCGGGTAGTCTTGGATATGGTGGAAGACTATCCTCATCGCATTAGTTTTACGATCGTTGAAGGGGATTTCAAGGAATTTTCAGGCTATTGGCAACTCACCCCTCAAGCGAAAGGCACTGAACTCGGCTATTTTCTGGAAGTTCGTCCCAAATTAACGATGCCGGTAAAGGTCTTGGAATGTCGATTAAATATTGATTTACCCCGCAACTTAGCTGCCATTTATCAGCAAGCAGTCACGCAATAAAAGATGGTCTTTTTTCCCTATTGGCTGGTGCCCCAAGGGGCAGAATTTCAGGCTGTCCGTAAAGGAATTGATCTTGCTCAGGGTTCTGGCTTCTCCCCTCAGGTCATTCCCATTCCGCTGGGCAGTCGTCCCCTCGATCGCTGGTTGCCTCAGTTAGAAGAAACCCCTGCCGGTGCAGCAGTCCTGCTCTTGGGGGTGGCGGGAAGCCTCAATGCTCGCTTTCAGGTTCCAGACTGGGTGATCAGTTCCAGAATTCAAACCGTTGATGCTCAGAGCTATACTTGTGAGCCTGAAGTGCTTGCGGCTTTACAGCAACGGTTGCCCAAGGCTCAAATCGGCCAAGCCTTATGTAGCGATCGTATTTTGACCCAGGTTTCCGAGAAGCAAAGCCTGGGCAGCCGCTACGGTTGTGACTTGGTGGAAATGGAAGGCGCGATCGTTGTGGAAGCCTTACAGGAAAAAGGACTGAAATGGGCAATGATCCGTGTGATCAGTGATGACCTGAGCCGCAATATTCCCGATCTCAGTCAAGCCATCCTGCCGGAGGGGGGCATTAATGGGCTCGCCATGGCAGCGGCTTTTCTCCGAGAGCCCATCCCCGCGTTTCACTTTATTCGGGGTTCCCTCCAGGCCCTTGCCTCCTTACAAACGATCGCCCAAGAACTTGCCCAGGCTGACGCTAATTTTTAAGCGGTGAGTCCCGCTCTAGGGTAGTCTTATAGAAACTTCCAATACTAAATTTTGACGTTTCGCCCAAAGGAATCAGAAACAACTATGAAATCTTTCCTTCGTTGGACGCTCACCGTCCTCTTCTGTTGCGCCTGTGCTTTGAACTTTGCCCCCGTTGCTCAGGCCACTCCCCTATCCCCCCTACTGCCCCATTTAGTCGCAGTAGACAACACCGTTGATTTTCGGAATGCAGCGGATCAAAAACGCCTAGAAGCGGGTAACAAGATTGACCTGAACAACGCACCGGTACGGGCCTTCATTCCCCTGCGCGGGATGTACCCCACCCTCGCCGCCAAGATTGTCAATAACTCCCCTTACCAGTCCGTTGAAGAAATTTTCAATATCCCTGGTTTAAGCGATAGTCAAAAAGAAACCTTGAGTAAATATGTCGATCAGTTCACCGTAACCGATCCAAGTACTGCACTGAACTACGGTTTCGATCGCATTAACAACGGCATCTATAAATAAATAACGTAGGGGCGCGGTTTTCGCGCCCAACGTAGGGGCGCGGTTTTCGCGCCCAACGTAGGGGTGCGGTTTCCGCGCCCAACGCAGATTGCCACACCAACGTAGGGGCGCGGTTTTCGCGCCCAACGCAGATTGCCACACCAACAGCAGAAAAGAGGGTTAGGAAACCTGCCCCCCATAGATCTACACAAAAATTCCCATAAAAGCTTGTTCTCTTAACCTAAACTTGCCACACTAGGGGTGGCTTTTCGATCGTTAAGGAGCCTGGTTACAGTGCGATATGAAATTCGTCATAAGCCCTCATTTGCAACACTTTTTCTGCAACTCCAGCCCGGTGAACACTTAACCGCAGAAGCAGGAGCCATGGCCAGCATGGATGGGGCAATGCAAATGGTGACCGCGTTTTCTGGTGGCTTTTTTCCCGCCTTGCTCAAAACCTTTTTGGGCGGGGAATCCCTCTTTGTCAACACATTTTCTAACCAAAGCGATCGTCCCCTGGATTTGGTGATTACCCAGGCCTGCGTAGGGGATATGATTCGCCTAGAACTGAAAGCCGGGGAAAGCCTTTGTCTACAACCTGGAGCCTACATTGCCCACATGGGGGGAGTCACCATGAATGTCCAATGGGCCGGGTTCAAGAGTTGGTTTTCTGGCGAAGGACTATTTAAGCTCAAGATACAAGGGCCAGGCTTGCTCTTTTTTGGTGCTTATGGCGGGATTACAGAGCGACGGGTTCAAGGGGACTTCATTGTCGATACAGGGCACTTGGTGGCCTATAGTCCCCAACTCAAGATGAACATTCAGCTTTCCGGCGGTCTCCTAGGCTCCATCACCTCTGGGGAAGGGTTTGTGAACCGAATGACGGGTCAGGGCAAAATTTATTTGCAATCCCGCAGTATTGGAGGGTTAGTTAACTTCTTAAGACCTCGTTTACGCGGATAAGCTTGTGTTTAACGGATTTGTCTGAGGTTCATAGTCGATTACCTGCAATTTTAACGGTTCAACTTATAGCATTATGAAACTTGATATTCTCAAACAGCCCGACAGCGCCGTTGCCCACATCATGATGGATCCCCATGAAGAGATGAATGCAGAAGCTGGGGCCATGATTGCCATGAGCGGCCATGTTCAAGCCAGCACTACCCTGCGCCAAGGCAAAGGTGGGGGCATTATGGGGGGATTGAAACGCATGTTAGCGGGGGAATCCCTCTTTTTAAGTGTTTTTCGCTCCGGTGGTGCGGCCGCCGATCTCTACCTGGCTCCAAAGTTAATGGGCGATATTTTGCCCTATATGCTCACCCCCACAGGCTTAGTGGTGCAATCCACCGGTTATTTAGCCAGCACTCCGGGCGTAGATATTGAATTAGGCTTTCAGGGACTTCGATCGTTTTTCTCGGGAGAGTCCATTTTCTGGCTCAACATTTCCGGAGACGGTTTAGTGCTCATCAACTCCTTTGGTGGCATTTATGAAGTGGATGTGGATGGGGAGTATGTGGTGGACACGGGTCATGTGGTGGCTTTTGAGAAAAACCTCACCTTTTCCATTGGCAAGCCTAGCTCCAGTTGGCTGGGATCCTTCCTGGGGGGAGAAGGTTTAGTGCTGCGATTTCAGGGGCGGGGTAAATTATATTGTCAAACCCATAATCCAGGCGCTTTTGGCCGACTCGTGGGTAGTCAGTTACCGCCTCGGGGCTAGGAACGTATTTTATGGCCCCGTCAGATCCCATCCGTTCCTCCAAACCTGAGCCTCCACTTCCCTTGCCCAGCCTCTTGGTCGGCTTAGGCAACCCAGGCAGTAAGTACGATCGGACTCGCCACAATATTGGCTTTGATGTGTTGGATCGGGCTGCCCAGCGTTGGCAATTTTCCTGGACTGAAAACCGCAAATTTCAAGGGTTCTTTGCCGAAACCCTGCTGTTAGGACAAAAAATTCGAGTCTTAAAACCAACCACCTACATGAACAATTCCGGACAAGCGATTCGGGCCGTGGTGGATTGGTATAAACTGCCCCCCACTTCAGTGTTGCTAATTTACGATGACATGGATTTGCCCCTCGGACGCTTACGGATGAGGTTAAAGGGCTCTGCCGGGGGACACAATGGTATGAAATCTACGATCGCTCATCTGGGCACCCCCAATTTTCCTCGTCTTCGGCTGGGTATTGGTTCACCCCGGCAAGGAGAGGGCAAATCGGAAACCATTTCCCATGTGCTCAGTAAGTTTGCGCCGGAGGAACAGGAAACGATGCAGGAGGCGATCGATCAATCTCTGTATATCCTCGAAACTATTTTCAGCAAAGGCTGGGATATTGCCATGAATCGTTGTAATACTTAGGCTACCCACGCGACCCACTTCAGATGGAAGAATGTAGCACTCGTTCCCATAAGGCAAAGACCCCTCAATGCAGAGGCACACCACCCCTTAGAGCCAATCGGCAAATTCCGTGGCAAAACGATCGCGCTGAATACTGTCTCGGATGCGCTGGGTAAAACGAATCAGTTCCGTAATGTTATGCAGGGAGATCAAAATATAGGCCAACATCTCCCGCGATCGCACTAAGTGATTGAGGTAGGCACGGCTAAAGTTTTGGCACGCATAACAAGGACATTCCGAGTCAATGGGGGAGAAATCTTCCCGATATTGAGCATTTTTAATGTTCCACCGATCGCCCCGACTGAGAACAGCCCCATGGCGGGCTAAGCGGGTAGGAATCACACAATCAAATAAATCAATACCCGCAGCGATCGCCCTGGCCATTTCTCGATAGGTTCCCACCCCCATCAGATAGCGAGGTTTCTGAGCCGGTAAGAGGGGCGCAATCGCGTCAACAATATGATGAATGAAACTGGGCGGTTCCCCCACACTCACCCCACCAATGGCGTACCCTGGCAAGTCTAAATCCACCAGCGCTTCCGCCGCCTTAGTCCGCAGGTCTAAATAAATCCCCCCTTGGACAATGCCAAATAAAGCTTGATCAGAACGATCGTGGGCCTGCATACAGCGCTTTAACCAGCGATAGGTGCGATCCGTTGCGGCCTCCACCGCACTCTGCTCCGCTGGATAGGGGGGACATTCATCAAAGGCCATAATCACATCTGCCCCTAAGGCATTTTGAATTTCAATGGATTTTTCGGGGGTTAAATGTACGGTGCGCCCGTCCCGAGGGGACTTAAAGGTTACGCCATCTTCACTCAACTGCCGCAGATCCGTCAGACTGAAGACTTGAAACCCCCCAGAGTCCGTCAAAATCGGCCCGGACCAATGCATAAACCCATGCAAGCCCCCGGCTCCGGAGACGATCGCTTCCCCCGGTTGTAAATGCAGGTGATAGGTGTTGGCTAAAATCATCTGGGAGCCCGCCGCCAGCAAATAGTCCGGCGGAACCCCTTTCACCGTTCCAGCGGTGCCCACCGGCATAAACCGAGGCGTTTCAACGGGGCCATGGGGAGTCAGCAAAAGTGCCGATCGGGCCTGGGTTTGACTGCAATGATGTTGAACTTGAAAGGAAAAGCGATCGGGGGAGGAAAGCGCAGGCACAATGAATTGAGAAGAAGGGTGAAGGATGAATGGGCGTTTCAACTGTTCAACTGTAGCAGGGTAACGCACGCTGAACCTACAGGGGTACCGCTTGCAACCGAGGGGAGACTTTGCTTAAGAGACCTCACAGTACTGAATCTGGGGCCAGGGAAACGGTTGTCTGTCGGTGGACTGCTCTGCCTCGGTTTGAATCCACTCTAACCAGCGCTGTCCCGCCGTCAATAGGGGTTCTAAATTGACATTGCTGTAATCTGGACGATAAGCCTCTAAACGGCCCATACCTTCCCCCAGGAGGATGGCTGCCCCTCGCTGATTCTCATGGCTAAAGTGATACAGCCCCACGGCCATTTGCAATAACCCTTGATAAAAGGAACGATCGGGTTCGATCGCTTCCATCCAGAGGGCTTCCAGGGTATCGTGACAGGCATAGAACTCCTGTTCATTAAACTGTTGAATGGCAAGATCTAACATCAGGGTTGCAACGACAAAATTGCGATAAGCTACAGGACAATTCATACCAAACTAGGAACTTCCATGGAAAATCCTAAAGTGATTCTTTTAGATGCGGTGGGTACACTCTTTGGGGTACGAGACCATGTGGGCCAAGTGTATGCCACGATCGCTCAAGAGTTTGGGGTTAATGTGGAACCCAATCTGCTCAATCGGTCTTTTCTGAGCAGCTTCCGGGCCGCTCCTGCCATGGCCTTTCCGGGGGTAGATCCCTTAGATATTCCCAAGCGGGAGTATGAATGGTGGCAAGCGGTGACCCTCTATACCTTTCAACAGGCAGAAGCCTTAGATCAATTTAGCGATTTTCCAGGCTTTTTTGCCCGGTTGTACAAACACTTTGCCAGTGCTAAACCTTGGTTCATTTATCCTGATGTGTTACCCGCCTTAAAGCAATGGCGCAGCCAAGGTATTCGGTTGGGGATTGTTTCTAACTTTGATTCCCGACTGTATCCACTCCTCGATGCCCTAAATCTAACCTTATTTTTTTCTTCCGTTACCATTTCCACGGAGGTTGGGGCCGCAAAACCCGATCCAAAAATCTTTTTCACGGCACTCCAAAAACATAAATGTACTCCTGAACAAGCCTGGTACATTGGCGATAGCCAAACCGAAGATTATTGGGGAGCGCGATCGGTGGGATTACGATCGCTCCTCATCCAGCGGGCTGTGGGGTAGGGAGACGGAACACGGTCTTCCCTCACTCCCAATGCCAATCCGCAATCCCCATGCCACTTCTAGTGCTAGTCCCTAGTGGCGCTAGATTACCGATTAGCCTGTCGTCTTGCCTGCCAACCGGTATAACTCAGCAATAAGGTGGCGACGATCGCGTAGACATAACCACTGGGAATCCCCATCACGGCCAAGGAAAGGCTACCCACCCAGAGGGTTAAACAATAGATAAAGATCACCGTAAAGCGATGAGATAAGCCAGCATTGAGTAAACGATGGTGCAAGTGACGTTTGTCCGCCGCAAAGGGGGATTTGCCACAGCGCAAGCGATCGATAATGACTGCGGACATATCCACGAGCGGAACCGCCAAGATTAAATAGGGCAGAAGGACAGCAACGGTCGTCACACTTTTGACTAAGCCCACAATGCCAACCCCGGCGAGGGTAAATCCCAGGTAATAGGAGCCGCCATCCCCCATAAAAATCTGGGCCGGGTTAAAGTTGTAACGGAGAAAGGCTAAGGTGCCTCCCGCCAGGGCCGCCGCAATCAGGGCCGCCGCTGTTTGATTCATAAATAGGCAGGCCAGGAGCATCACCACCGCAGCAATTCCAGACACCCCAGCCGCAAGACCATCGAGCCCATCAATCCAGTTAATGGCGTTACACATGCCCACTAACCAGAGTACCGTGAGCATTAAACTGACCCCATCCGGCAAGGATACCAAGCCCCCCCAGGGTAAGGACAAAAATTTAATTTGGACCCCCACGTTCCAAACGATCGTCGCGATCGTCATTTGTAAGAGCAGGCGGTTAAAGGCAGACAGGTTAAAAAAGTCATCTGCAAGCCCAATGAGAAAGAAGGCTAACCCCCCCAGGGTAATGCCCCAAATTTGATATTCTTCCTGAGGGGGTAACCAGCCAAATCCTCCGGTTTTCCAAACAATTAAGAGCGCCAGTAAATTGCCGAGAAAGATCGACACCCCACCGAGACGAACCATAGGACGATCGTGGACTTTGCGCTCTCCCGGTAAATCAACCCGCCCAAACTTTAAGCCCAGATGACGCACCACAGGCGTAGTAAATAGAACCGTAATAGCTGCAATGGCAAAAGCCGCAAAATGGTAGAGTTGCATGATTGGCAAAGGGAACAGGGGCAATTTTAAGTTCTTAGGCTGGGAATGCGCTTAACGTTACTTAACTATGGCAATATACAAGATCCTTGCTGGCTTTGCTGGATAGCACTATGGATCAGTCCTCAACTTTTATCATTACGGTACCGGCCACCACGGCCAACATCGGCCCCGGTTTTGATTGTTTGGGTGCAGCCCTGAGTCGTTACAATCGGTTTTGCTTTTGCCCTAGCAATGCCCTCACTGATTCCCCGAAGATCCACGCCACAGGACTGGGGGCCGATCGGCTCAATTTGACGGCGGATAACTTGCTCTATCAAGGATTTCTGCGGGTCTATCAATACCTCGGACAACCCGCCCCTGCCGTAACCATCCAGGTGGAAATGGATGTGCCCCTTTCTCGGGGGTTGGGCAGTTCTGCCACGGCGATCGTGGGGGGCATTGTTGGGGCTAACGCCTTAGCGGGATCTCCCCTCTCGTCCCAAACCCTCTTGCAATTAGCGATCGAAATGGAAGGGCATCCGGATAATATTGTGCCCGCCTTTTTAGGGGGATGCCAACTCACGGCCTCGAACCCGACTCAAACGGATTTTCCCTGGACAATTTGTGAAATTCCCTGGCACGATCGTCTAGTCCCAGTGGTGGCCATTCCCGATCTAGAACTCTCCACCCAAGCCGCCCGCCAAGTTTTACCCCTCCAGTACGATCGGGCCGATGCCATTTTTAATATGGCCCACCTCGGCTTACTGCTCCGAGGCTTAGAGCAAGGTCGGGAAGACTGGCTCCGCACCGCTCTGCGGGATCGTATTCACCAACCCTATCGTAAAGTTCTGATTCCTGGCTTTGATGATCTCGAAGCCGCCGCCCTCAATGCCGGGGCCTATGGGCTGGTGATTAGTGGCGCAGGCCCCAGTGTTTTAGCCCTCGTAGATCAAGACTATCAGGAATCCGTAACAATGGCTTTGCAGCAGATCTGGCAAGATCTGAACATGACCGGTGTAGTTCAACCCCTTGCCCTACAGCGATCGGGAGTAAAAGTTGAAACGTTAGCGAAGTCTTAACCTCCACTAATTTGAACAATTGCTTCAATACATTTTTTTTAATTAAACTTGTGTCTTCTGATACAGAACAGTACTAAAATAGCCAAGAACAGGTTCTCCGGAAAACCTAGTCTCATTCGGGACTCATCTCAGACCTCACCCGCATCTCACTGGAAAGACAGGCGAGGTTGAACGGCTCCGGTTAACCCACGGTTTTCACTATCTTCGCTATTTATTGACATCCATCCATATTTGCTGAACGTTCATCTGCCTTAAGGACTCTTCCCATTATGCTTACCACCATTGCTAAAACCAATACCACGACGACCACCACTAAATGCAGCTATACCCTCGAGATGGTCAGAGAAGAAGCTCGCCACTTAGTTGCACGGGGAGACGTTAACCGTCAACAACCCATTTATGTCCTCTGTCAATATATTCCTGCCCGGGAGTGGGATCAGGTTGAATTAGAACTAGAGTGTGGCGGTTTCCTCCTGCGCGATCGTATGGTCGATTTACTCGGTCGGGAAGACTGGAGTAATGACTAACTAAGCTGCAAGGATCATCTGCATTATGAAAACTGCCCATGTCATTGGTTTGGGAAAGTCTGGGCTAGCCGCAGCCCGTCTCCTCAAATTTCAGGGTTGGACAGTAACCTTACACGATCGTTCTGATACGCCTGCTTTACAGGAACACCGCAAGAATTTGGCGGCGGAAGGATTGACGGTTCAGTTAGGCCATCCCTATGACTTCCGCCAATTTGACCCGTCGCCTCAGCTCATTGTGGTCAGTCCTGGCGTGCCCTGGGATTTGCCCGGTCTGCAAGACGCGAGGGAGGCGGGGCTAGAGGTCATTGGCGAAATGGCCTTAGCGTGGCGTACCTTACGGGATCGTCCCTGGGTAGGGATTACGGGAACCAATGGCAAAACCACCACAACGGCGCTGGTGGCGGCTATTTTTCAAGCAGCAGGATTTCAAGCCCCGGCCTGCGGCAATATTGGCTATGCGGCCTGTGAATTAGCCCTGCAGTTTGCTCAAGGGCAGCCCGTAGATTGGGTGATTGCCGAACTGAGTAGTTATCAAATTGAATCCTCCTCCGAAGTTGCCCCCGAGATTGGGATTTGGACAACCTTCACGCCGGATCATTTAGCGCGACATTACACCCTCGAAAATTATTTCAGCATTAAGGCTCAGCTTCTCAAAAATAGTGCTTGGCCGCTTTTTAATGGCGATGATCCCGCCCTACAACAACAAATTCCCCCCCGCTTCCCCCAGGCCAACTGGAGCAGCACCCAAGGCAAAGCTCATCTCCTAGGGCAGGCGGATCAGGGCATCTATTTAGAATCGGGCTGGGTCTGTTTTCAAGATCAGCAGATTGTGCCCGCCCAGGATTTAAAGATGGTGGGGCAGCACAACGCCCAGAATTTATTATTAGCAACGGCGGCGGCCCTCAAAGCCGGTATTGCCCCCTCAGTAATTGCCGATGCCGTTCGTCAATTTCCCGGCGTTCCCCACCGTTTGGAATGGGTGAGAACTTACCAAGGGGTGGACTTGATTAACGATAGCAAAGCCACCAATTATGATGCGGCCTGGGTGGGGTTAGCGGCCGTAGAGGCTCCGGTCATTTTAATTGCTGGGGGAGAAGCGAAGGCCGGGGAAGATGGGGCCTGGTTACAAGCCATTCAAGAGAAGGCCGCGATCGTCTTGTTGATCGGTAAAGCCGGGCCGGTTTTTGCTGAGCAGTTAGCCGAGGTAGGCTATACAGCGGTGGAAGTGGTGGAAACCCTAGATCAGGCGGTAAAACGATCCTTTGAGTTGATTCCTCAGGTCAATCCGAAGGTGGTTTTACTTTCTCCGGCCTGTGCCAGTTTTGATCAATACCCCAACTTTGAAGCGCGGGGTGACCATTTTCGGACGTTGTGCCAGGAGGGAGGCAGTCCCTAGGCACAGACTTTAGCCGTTTCTCCTGGTCTGAACTTCTCGATTGTCTGCGGCAACTCGCATAGAATAGACAGCAGTCCTAAGTCAGTGGTGAAGATGAAACTGCTGAAACCGTTGTGTTGTCGGCAACCCGGCCACACTACACAACCCTTGAGGATGGCTGTAAACCTGTAAACCACTGTTGTTTCCGTAGGACACTGACGATCGCATGGGGCAAGTTGTTTTAGAGAACCTTGGTAAAACCTTTACTCGTCTTAAAGGGACAACCGTTCAAAGTCAGGTGTCTGTCTTAAACCAGATTAATTTGACTGTTGCGGATGGGGAATTTTTGGTTTTAGTGGGCCCCTCGGGTTGTGGTAAAAGTACCCTCTTGCGCATCATTGCCGGACTGGAACAACCTACCTCGGGCAATATTTTTATTAACGATCGTTGTGTCAATCCTTTGCCCCCCAAAGCTCGGGATATTGCCATGGTCTTTCAAAGTTATGCCCTATATCCCCACCTCAGTGTTTATGACAATTTAGCCTTTGGCTTACGGCGTTTACCGGCGGGGTTATCCACTCGATCGCGGCTTCATCCCAGCCTGGAAAGTGCCTTGATTCAGGGGACTAAAGTTTTACCCAAAGCCTTGCAATATCGATCGCCTCGGGAACAAGAAATACAAGCCCGGGTGCAACGAGTGGCCCAACTGTTGCAAATTGAACCCTTACTGAAACGGCTGCCCAAACAATTATCTGGTGGACAAAAACAACGGGTTGCCCTCGGGCGAGCGATTGCCCGTAGTCCACAGGTTTTTTTGATGGATGAACCGTTATCGAATCTGGATGCCCAACTGCGGGGTGAAACCCGGGCCCAAATTGTGACCTTGCAACGGCAACTGGCGGTAACGACCCTCTATGTCACCCATGATCAAGTGGAAGCTATGACGATGGGGCAACGCATTGCCGTCCTCAATCAAGGCAACCTCCAGCAAATTGATACGCCTCTCAATTTGTATCATCATCCTAAAAATCGATTTGTAGCGGAATTTATTGGCTCTCCCCCCATGAACTTTGTCACGGTGTATCTCAAACCGCCGGGAACGATCGTTCATGCCACCTTCCGCTATTCATTGCCGGAACAACAGGGACAGCACCTCTTCGATCGAGCCATGCCCCAGGACGCTTCCCCGGCCCTAGTAAAACTCTGTCTCGGCATTCGCCCCGAACATTTGAGCTTTGGTAAACCCGCCCTGAAAAATATTGCAGCGATCGTCCAACGAGTTGAACCCCTCGGCCAAATTACCGATGTCACGGTTCAACTGCGGGCACAACCCTACGATCCGGAACTCCCCCTAGAGGCAGAAGATCTTCCCCTTTGGCAGGTTCGTGTAGATTCTGATCTAACGCCTCAACCGGGTGAACAGGTGTATTTAACCCTCAATCTCGATCGGGTTCATTTCTTTGCCCCAGAGTCCGGCCAAGCTATCTAGAGGCTGTCATCAATTGGCTATTGGAGATTGAGACTGGCCTAGTGGACAAAAGGTCATTCGGTTCTCCTAAAAAATCTGTTTGAGTTAACAACTGCAGGAGGTTAATCTCCGGTTCTAATAAACAGGTATGCCCACTGTAGGGCAGAATAATACGTTGACTGTCTAGACATTGCTCCGCTAGTCGTTGACTCTCAGCAACAGAGGGGAGTAAACGATCGTTTTTGGCTGCAATAATTAAAGTGGGGTGGGGAATCGGGTCTTGTCCAACCTCTGGACGATCCAGCAGGGCAAGCCGCCAAGCCGCCGTTTCTGGACTGACCGCCTGCATGGCCGTTAAGAGGAGGTGACGATGGTGGGCTGGAACCCGCTCCCAGTCTGCCAAAAAGGGTAATAATCCGTGGGTCGCAATAGAATAGAGTGTAGGGGCAAACCATTGCACCAGGGGCACAGACCACCGCAGCAAGGGTTGGCGTTCAAAGGCAGAGGCGCAATTGATCAGAATTAAACGATCGTTCAGGTGGGGATAGGCCTGAACCAGATGCAGCGCTAAACAAGCCCCAAAAGATTCTCCACAAAAATAGAGAGTATTGTGCGGTGTCCGCAGCGATCGCAGTAAAACCGCTGTATCTTCCACCAATTCCCACCACGATCGACGATCGTGGCTCGGAATGGCCAAACCCCAGACTTCAAATTCTGAGCGAAGGTGTCGCAGTTGGGGTTGAATGAGAACACCACTGCCATCCATGCCCGGAAAATAGATGAGGATGCGCGAACTCGAGATTTGGGGAGTGAGGGGAATCAGTTTGAGCGGTTCTTTCATGCGAAGTTTGCAGGTTCAGTTTGCATTGGCGAGGTTCACGACAGGCTTGCCGGAATTTACAAGGGATTGCCATGACTGCGGGGATCCACCGTTGCCCCCTCTAGGGCCGTATTGCCCGAGAAGGGGGAGTCTAATGCAGAAAGGGTACCCTCCGAGGGATTGCCAAACGGTAAGGGAGTCGCATTGATCAGGGCTTCAATATTGGCTGTTAAAATCTCTAACGGTTGTTCGCCGATCGCTTCTGCGACGGTTGCTCCGCTAGCATCCAAATAGACGAAGTGGGGAATGCCATCCACCCGATAGGTTAAGAGTTCGGGTAACCATTTATCATTATCTACATTGAGCATGACAAAATTGAGACGATCGCTATAGCTTTTTCTGAGCTTTTCCATGTCCGGAGCCATCGTTTGGCAACTGGTACACCAGTCAGCATAAAACTCTAAAAAAGTAGGTTTTCCATTGGCTAAAGCCGTGTCCAAGGGTACTGCTGCTGCGGCTAAATTTTGCAGAGTTGGTACAGTATTTTGGAGCCGTATTCCAAATACTAAGGCAGTGGTTAAAACCACCACCACGATCGCAATCAAAAGATTACGAAGCTTCTGACCAGAAGAGGCAACAGCCGAAGATGGAGAAGGATCAGAGGAAAAAGTCATAGGTTTAAAAAATGGATCAAAATTAAAGATAAGTTAAGGTGAGGGTTTGCGGTCTAAAAACAGAATTCTCAAGGGGAGTTTCAAGTGAACTCTCACCGGATATAAAACGATGCCTTACCAAGCCTTGGGGCGAAAGCGATCGTCATTGGCAATTTCAACCAAATTTCCAGATTGACGCAGCACAAATAAGCCTTGCTTATAGGCATAACGATCGACTCCTTGATCAATGTCAATACCCGCCACGCCACCGTAGATGGTATAGCCCCGATAGGCAGGAAAGAGGGTTTTAAAGTTGGGTAATTTGGAAAGAAAATCGTCCACATACTCTTGGGTCAGATGGGACTTGACTTCAATAGCAATGGCCTCAGTCCGATCGTCATCCACCACAAACACATCAACTTGCATTTCCAAACCCTCTCGACTGCCCCGCATTCCCCGAGGAAACACCTCATGGACAGATAGTCCTCGTTCTTGAAAGAGATCTAGCGCAGCAGCCCTGACCAAACTTTCCACAAAAAGTCCCCAGCAGTCCGTTAAACGCCCAACCATTTTCTGAATTTCGTCAATGCTAGCCTGTGCTCTAGCGCGGGTTTCCGCCTCTATACGTTCCGTTTCCTGGCGAAAGGCTTCTGCTTCCTGTCGCGATTGGGCGAGAACAAGTTCTAGATCTTGAAAGCGACGATCGGCTTCCACAGCCCGGCGATCGGCTTCCGCCTTAGCTTCTGCAGCCCGGCGATCGGCCTCAGCAGCCCGACGATCGTTTTCCTGCTGCGATCGCTCAAAAAGCTTGTAAATATCTTCGATGGTAATGGGAGTAGACATAACAAAAGCAGAAATTGAGAAGATTAGCGGTTTGCCCCTGCAAGCCGGGCAAGATCAGCGATCGCTAGCAGTGGCAAGAGACAAGAGATATAGTGAAGCAGACGGATCGGGCTGTCCTATGTATCCTTTTGTGGAGCACAGGTAGCAGCCTAGGGCGGATCAGGATAATCTTAGCTACACCGTTTGTTTCTTATTGTAACGAGGTTTCTCATGAAAACAGATGCCCAAACGTTTCTGAATCAGCTTGATGCTGTCGTTTCAAAACACGCGATGCTCTCTCATCCGTTTTATCAGCTCTGGAATGAGGGCAAACTGACTCAGGACATTTTGGCGAACTATGCCAAGCAATATTTTGCTCAGGTCAAAGCTTTTCCCACCTATGTCAGTGCCGTTCATAGCCATTGTTCCGATTTATCAGTGCGCCAGATGCTGCTGGACAACCTCATGGAGGAAGAACTGGGTCAAAATAATCACCCTGAACTCTGGCTCCGCTTTGCAGAAGGTCTGGGTGTGGGCCGTGATCAGGTGTTAACGGCAGATTTATTGCCCGAGACTGTGGAATCCGTTGAGCAACTGAGCCAATTGGCCCAGTCTCAGAATTACTTAGCGGGCATGGCAGCTCTCTATGCTTATGAATCTCAGATTCCTGAAGTGGCCACGACTAAACGACAAGGACTCAAGGAATTCTATGGTATTGAAGACGATCGTACCGTCTCGTTCTTTAGCGTCCATGAGCAAGCCGATGTTGCCCACCGCCAAGTTGAGCGGGATGTGCTGAGTGCAGCCTGTACGACGGAAGCACAACAAGCCGAAGTTTTGGCAGCGGCGGAAGCGGGGGCAAAAGCGTTGTGGCATTTCCTGGATGGTGTGCATAACGCCTATGTTGCAACGGCTTAATGCTGTTGCTGTCTAATGCAAATTTACCGCAATCCTAAATAATTTTATGTTGTGCGCCCTTTGGGCGCATAACAGTTTCAGAGAAGCAATACCCTGAAAATTAGCGATCGTCCAAAACCGTCTAGATTCTGATTAGAGTGCTTCCACCTCAGCGATCGTTAATCCAGTGACTTCGGCAATAAACTCTACTGAGCTACCCGATCGTTTTAAGCTTTGGGCAATACGCATTTGCTGAAGCCTTTGACCTTGCTCAATTCCCTTTCTCAAACCTTCCAATTCCGCTTCTGCCCGTGTACTAGCTAAAATGGGGTATCAACTTAAAGC
>JBEAPM010000351.1:0-10490 GCA_041164445.1 Cyanobacteriota bacterium | reverse complement strand
GAGTATGATCTGCCAGGGTCTTGATCAGTTCTCCGTTACGGTTCCAAAGGTTAAGGGTGTAGGTTTTTGCATTATCATCAAAGACTGAGGTAGCGATCGTTTTGCCATCAGGACTAATCTGGCTACTCCCCTCAATAAAATTTTCGGCTTTTGAGTGGGAATCTACCAATTGCTTTAAATGGTTTCCTTGGCTGTCCCATAGATCTACAGAGCCATAGGTATTGGCGGAATTAAAAGTTGTTAAAATTGTTTCTCCATTGGCGGATAATTGAATTTCAATGGGTCTGGGCCAAGACCAATTCGTGAACCTTGAACCGTCCTCTAGATTTTGTTTCGGCATTAAATTGTCAATTCTGCCCGTTTCACGATTCCAGAGGATCACAGGGCCGTAGCTACTTTTACTGTAAACGGCAGAAACGATCGTTGCACCATTCTTACTAAGATAAGTCCCTCCGTTGACAAAATCATCTCCTGATGCCTGTTCCGTTAAGGTAGTTTTGCTCTGAAGAGTTTCAAGTAACTCACCTTCCGTATTCCAGATTTGTACTGGGCCATAGCTATTTTCATCTCCAGAAGTTGTAAGGGTAGTAACAATAATACTCTCTAGCTTTCCTAAATCCTGAGGACGATCGACTATGGCATTAAAGTGATTAAATGTTGTAGAAATACTCACAAAATTTTCTTCTAAATGAGAAGTTTGAGGAATTAAAATTCTCTGTTGTTTTCCATCAATGCTCCAGAGCGTCACCGGACCATAATAAGTTGCAGATTGTACCGTAGTAACGACCCATTGACCATCAGGACTAATATCCACATCGATGGTCATCTGCTCATCTTCATTAGTTTCCTGTTTTTCGAGTAATGTCGCTTTTAATTTCCCTTGTGAATCCCAGGTTTGAATCGGCCCATTAAAATGATTTGCTTGATATTCACGGGTAACTAAACTCGTGCCATCATTACTCCATATAGCATCTGCATCCCCTGGCGAGTTTTCCGCTAAAGTTGCAATGAGGTCACCGTTACTTTTCCACAATTTAATCGTTGTATTTTTAGCTTGGCTATCGATTTCGATGTTTCTGTTAGCCAAACTATCATCCGTAATACTTACAAAACTAGTACCATCGGGATTAGGTCTAATGTTATTTGCTACAATTTTCTGATTATGAGATGGATCTACACTCCAAAAACGTACCGTTGCATCATCACTTCCAGATACGATCGTTCCCGCATCAGTAGGATCAAAGGCGATCGTATTAACATAGTCACCATGTCCTAAAAATGTTGAAACAAGCTCACCCTCAGTACTCCATAACTTAACAGTTTTATCCGCACCGGAGCTAGAAACAAATTTTCCATCAGGACTAAACTTCAAGTCTTGAATCCAAGCTTCATGTCCTTTTAGAGTTGCCAAAAATTCACCTTGAAGATCCCATAATTTTACTGTAAATTCTTGTGACCTCCAATTTGAATAAGAAATAGCGATCGTTTGCTTGTCCGGACTAAAGAGAAAATTATCTAGACTTCCATTATCAGAGTCATAATTACTTTGAGCAAAGGTAAACAGTTTTTTGCCATCCAGATTATACAAATGAATTTGATCATCTCCTATTACAATAAGACTGTGATCTTCAGTCATTTCTCTCACATAGAATTCATCTGGTAAAGATAAGATTTTTGGTACTGAAATAGATTCTTGAATCTGCCAGAAGATATATTTTTTCGATTCTTGATTGTAACCTAAAACTATCTTACCATCCTCACTTAATCTGATATCATAAATCTCTGAGCTTTGTGGTAATTCTGCAATTCTTATTCCATCGGGATGCCAAAGTTCAATCGACTTAAAATCAGAGGTTAAGATCGTATTTGCTTCTTTAAAAAATTGGACAGATTTCCAGTTTAAATCTTGCTCGACAGTTTTTAATGATTTTCCATTCAGATCATATCTTAAAATTTGTATTTTCTCATTTTGATTTGCAATAGCTAAAATTTCAAGATTGTCTTGATCGTTGACAATAAAATTAATTTGCTGCAAGTAACTATTGCGTGGCAATTCAATACTTTTACTGTCTTTTTTATTGATGTCTAATATCACGATATTTCTGGTGTCAACAACGATTAAAAAATTACCGTCAGGACTAAATTCGATATCTCGCACTGATTTGTCAAATCCTTCTAGTCGATTTATTTCATTTCCCAAACTCAAGGATTGATGTATGGCAGACATAACTTTATCCCGTAATTCTTCCTGCTGTTCTGAAATCAGCTTAGTAGAATCCTGAAAACGTTTTCCTGCTTGTAAGGCTGTAATTAATGCGTTAAGAGTTTGACCTGATTTAAACTGTGCATCAGATGAGGTGGTTAAGGAGTTGATTTCGTTAATGGTAGATTTTTCCTGATTCTCTTCTGCATCTTTCTTGAGGTCAAATGCCCACATTGTAACTCCAATCGCTACGATCGCTACACTAGTCATCACCCCTAGGAGCGATCGTAAAATCACTTTTTGACGTTTTTCTGCTTTAATCTCATTCTGGCGTTGACGATCGCTTTCTTGAATAAATGAATGCTGAAGTGGCGTGGGAGCAGGTTGCTTTTTCTCTTGATCAGCGGTGGTTAGCCACTCTTGAGCCAGGATTAATTCACTGCCCCGTAGTAATAAGTCTTTGCTCTGCTTTTTAGTGTTCCACTCGATCGATCGTTGTGACCAGCGGGTATGACTTTGTAAATATTCTCGATCCGTGTCTAGGGCACGAATCAGTTGATTAAAATCATCCCAAAAATCTCGATCGGACTGGGTAAAGTCAATCCATTGAACTTTTGCTAATTCGGGATGTAAATTCGATACATCAATGGGATGGAGGAGAATCGTAATAATTCGTTTATTTAAGCTTGCCGCATATTCTACTTCGTCTGCACAGTAAGGAGAGGTAACGGAGCGAGGAGAGAGGACAAACAGAAAGTTATTAGAAACTTGGATTCCCCGATAAATTTCTGTTTGAAAATCAGCACTGGCATTGGCGACACTTTCTTGATCAAACCAAGTGAGTTTGCCATAAATCTGTAAGTTATCATTCAACCGACGCGAAAAATCAGAATCCGATCGGGAATAGGAAATGAAAACATCTAAAGATTCTGCAGGAGGTTGTCGTAGACTCTCCTCAATGAAGGTGGTTTGTAAGGTTACCGGAGGATACTGACTGCGGCTTTTAGCGGTTTTGAGCCAGGTTTCTGCCTGACGAAGGTTGTATCCACGCAATAAGATGGTAGGGTTTTGATGTTGTTCTTCCCATTTTACAGCTTGGGAAAGCAAAATTTTATGGGTTTGGTGATAGCTTTCATCGGTTCTTAAAATCCGCAATAACTGACTTTCGTCTAAATAATAATCTTCTTCCCGTTCATTATCGGTTAAGTCAATATAATGTAAAGTTTTTAAAATATCTGGCAAGCGATCGTCTTCAACGGGATGAACTAAAATTGGAATAATTCTTTTATTGAGGGAAAAGCCGTAAGTTAGCTCGTCTTGACAATAGGAAGACGCTAAAGAAGCTGGAGAAAGTAAGTAAACAATATTGTCCGTTCGTAAAATGCCTTGGTGAATAGCCGCTTGAAAATCTTCACCGGTCTGTACATCTGTAGTGTTTGTCCACACCGTAATCCCTTCTCGACAGAGCGATCGACGGATTTTAGTCATGGTCTCTCGATCTTCATCAGCATAGCTGAGAAAAACCTGCGTCATTAAATTATTAGCATTCTTGAGACTTTCCGTAATATAGTCGCTCTGTAAATCGGTGGTTTTACAAGGTGCCTGACAGTCTGTAAATCGAGTTTTCAACCAGACTAGCCCTTCACGGCATTGATCTCCCACCAGTAAATATTCTGTTTTTCGGTGCTGGCGTTCCCACTCTAGGGCCGAGACTAAGAGTTTGGTATGTTGCTGGACATAGTCTTTCTGAAATTGCAATAAACCTTGTAAATCTTGGATTGCCTGTTCAACATCATCTTGATTCTCTCGACAGTAAATCCAATTGATTTTCCGCAACATGGGATGCATATTGGCAAAATGATCATGTTTGCCCGCAGCGGTATAGGCAGCCCACTGTTCGTCCGTTCCCTCAGGGTTTCGGGTTTGCCAAGTTTCTTTGCTAATTTGTTCTACATGAAGAATGGGAATGATGCGTTTTCCCAATGCGATCGCTTGCTGAACTTCCAGTCCGCAATAAGATGAATTAATAGAATGGGGTGAAATAATAAAGACAAAATTATCTGCTTTTTCAATACCATCATCAATCTGTTTTTGATAATCGACCCCCAAGGGAATATCATCAAAATCAAACCATACCGCTAGACCCGCACTGACTAAACGATCGTTTAGATTTTTAGCAAATGCTTTACTGTCTGCACGCCCATAGGAAATAAACACATCTTGAAGCGGATTCATAGCCAATATTGCTCCCTGTGATTTGAATCAGGCATCTTGAACAATGTTGCCCCGATGCCAATACAGGAACAGGGACAGCAATAGGAATGAAGGCAAATGACAAAACTACAGTCACCATGAATCGAAAGGCTACCCATTTAAGGCGGAAGAGTGCGGCACGGAGCGCCGTACTCCTCCGTTCAATTTTCTCGCTTTCAGTGAAAAGCCAATCGAAATATCTCAAAATTATAGATACTTCACGGTGGGGTTTCCACTGATCTGGGTTGAAGGGGGAAGTTTCTGCGCTATTATCGTAAAAAGCGATCTATCCCTAATCCTTATTTTCCTGGAGTCCTGCTATGAGTTATGCCATGAATCGTCGTGCATACGCGGAAACCTACGGCCCAACGGTGGGCGATCGGGTGCGCTTGGCGGATACGGAATTGATCATTGAGGTGGAGCAGGACTACACCACCTACGGGGATGAGGTTAAGTTTGGCGGCGGTAAGGTCATTCGGGATGGCATGGGTCAATCTCCCTATTCCCGAGGGGATGGGGCTGTGGATTTGGTGATTACCAATGCTCTGATTCTCGATTGGTGGGGCATTGTTAAGGCAGATGTGGGTGTTAAAGACGGCAATATTGTTGCGATCGGTAAGGCGGGAAATCCCTATATTCAAGATAATGTGACGATCGTTATTGGCCCGGGTACGGAGGCGATCGCTGGGGAAGGCATGATTTTGACCGCTGGCGGGGTAGACTCCCACATTCACTTCATCTGTCCCCAACAAATTGAAACGGCGATCGCTTCGGGGATTACCACCATGATTGGCGGCGGTACGGGCCCCGCCACGGGCACTAATGCCACAACCTGTACCCCCGGATCCTGGTATTTAGCGCGGATGCTAGAAGCGGCGGAAGCGTTTCCGATCAATTTGGGATTTCTGGGCAAAGGGAATAGTAGTCAACCGGAAGCCCTGCAAGAGCAAGTCCTGGCGGGGGCCATGGGCTTAAAGCTTCATGAAGATTGGGGGACGACTCCTGCCACCATCGATACCTGTTTAAGTGTGGCGGATCACTACGATGTTCAGGTGGCCATCCACACCGACACCCTCAATGAGGCGGGCTTTGTGGAACATACGATCGCCGCTTTCAAAAATCGGGCCATTCACACCTATCACACCGAAGGGGCTGGGGGTGGCCATGCACCGGATATTATTAAAGTCTGTGGTTTAGCCAACGTCCTGCCCTCCTCCACAAACCCCACCCGTCCCTACACTCTCAATACCCTGGACGAGCATTTGGATATGTTGATGGTGTGTCACCACCTCAGCCCCAGCATTCCCGAAGATGTGGCCTTTGCCGAATCCCGTATCCGTCGGGAAACGATCGCAGCGGAGGATATTCTCCACGATCTCGGAGCCTTTAGCATGATTGCCTCCGACTCCCAAGCCATGGGTCGGGTGGGGGAAGTAATTTGTCGTACCTGGCAAACGGCCCACAAAATGAAAGTACAACGGGGCTGGCTCAGTGCTCCCAGCACAGATGCCCCTAGCACAGATGCCAACAACGTTGAAGCCAATAGCCGCAACGACAACTTCCGAGCCAAACGTTACGTCGCAAAATATACGATCAACCCCGCCATTACCCACGGTATTAGTGAGTATGTCGGTTCCGTAGAAGTGGGGAAACTGGCGGATCTCTGTCTGTGGAAACCCGCATTTTTTGGGGTTAAACCGGAAATGGTGCTCAAAGGTGGCCTCATTGCCTGGGCCCAAATGGGGGATGCCAATGCCAGTATTCCCACCCCGCAGCCCATTCACATGCGTCCAATGTTCGGCAGCTTTGGGTCGGCGATCGGCTCTACCCGTTTTACCTTTGTCTCCCAGGCCAGTTTAGGGGCGGGATTACCAGAGCAGTTGCAACTACGATCGCGGATGGCCGCCGTCAGAAATACCCGCAACATCCAGAAGCAGGATTTGAAGCTGAATGCCGCCTTGCCCCAGGTAGAAGTCGATCCCGAAACCTACGAAGTTCGGGCGGATGGAGAACTGTTGACCTGTGAGCCCGCCACGGTGCTCCCCCTGGCCCAGCGTTACTTTCTCTTCTAAAGGGACTCTTCTAAAGGAATCCGGTTCATCTTGGAATTTCAGGGAATCTACCTATTATCATGGATTACTCTAACGGCGTGTGCAACTTAAGTGCCAAGATCCCCGGTTTCTCGTAGAACGAAGTCCAATCTCTTGATGCTATGTCCCCAGAAACCGGGGATCTGAGAATAGTTGCACATCGCGTATTACTCTAAGTTCTTTGCGCTGGTTTATGGTTGAACATCTTGCCTCCACTCCCTCCAATTCGGTTTTTCCCGCCACAGCTCCCGCTGCGAATCCGGTTTTTTTCCGTACCTATAGTCGTAAAACCCCTAAGGGTCGAGAAAGTTGGGGGGAGGTGTGTGATCGTACCCTCAAGGGCTTAGTTGAACTGGGCAATCTGACCCCCGCAGAAGCAGACTTAATTCACCAGCAACAACGATCGCTCCGCGCCCTCACCTCCGGTCGCTGGCTCTGGATTGGGGGAACCCCCTGGATTTCCATGCCGGAAAACTTTTCGGGGGGGTATAACTGCACCTCCACCAACGTGACGGACTGGCGAGCCTTCGGTTTGATGATGAACCTGGCGATGATGGGCTGTGGTACGGGGGCCGTCCTGGAACCTCGCTACATTGAACAACTTCCCCCCATTCGCAACAAGCTTCAGGTCACGATCGCTTCCCCCGTCGGTGCTGTACCTGCCGCACAACGCCAAGGCACAACGATCGTCAAGATGGATGGTCATCAAGTGGAAATTGTCGCGGGAGATAGCCGTCAAGGTTGGGTAGACTCCTATCAAGCCATTCTGGAACTGGCCAGTGATCCCCGCTTTAGTCAGGAACAGGGCTTAAAGGACCAAGCTCCCGTTATAGAAATCACCGTCAATTTAGGAAACGTGCGCCCCTCCGGAGAAGCCTTGAAAGGCTTTGGAGGAGTCTCCAATCCCATTAAGTTACCGGGACTCTACGAGCGGTGTGCTGCCATTCTCAATAAAGCGATCGGCCGTCAACTGACCTCCGTGGAGTGTTGTTTATTAATCGATGAAGCCGCGATCGTCGTGGTGGCGGGTAACGTCAGACGGAGCGCAGGCATTCGTCAATTTGCCGCCGAGGATACCCTCGGAGCTGCCGCCAAAGATAATCTCTGGGGACAGGATGAAAACGGCAACTGGCGCATTGATCCCGAACGGGATGCCCTGCGTATGGCTAACCATACCCGCGTTTTTCACCGGAAACCCACAGCGCAAGAAATCACCGATGCCGTGCGGAAGCAGTTTTACTCCGGAGAAGGAGCCATTCAATACGCCCCAGAAGCGATCGCCCGGGGCAACGCGGATCTACTGCCCCACCCGGAACTGAAACAGGAATTTATGGAAATCTACACCAGCCTGGGGCGGGAAGAAGCCAAGGGCTGGATTCGTCAGCACCATCCAGAAATGCCGGAAGATGAGCTAGAGCACCGCCTACAGCGGTATGGACTAAATCCCTGCGGTGAAATTTTAGGTTCCCTCTTTCATTGCAACCTAGGGGAAATCCACCTCAATCAAATCGATCCCGCCGACTATTCTGCCCAGGAACAAGCGTTTCAATCTGCTGCCTTATCTGTTGCCGTACTGCTCAACCACCAATTCCAAGAACCCCGCTATCAACAATCCCGACTCTGGGATCCCATCGTTGGCGTATCCTTTACCGGCTTATTTGACTTTTTTGTGCATGCCTTGGGGGCAGAGTGGCTGCACTGGTGGGCCGCTGGGCGACCGGACACCGAGCAGGGCAAAATCTTTAAGAGCAAGGAAGCAAACTATTTAGCAACCTGGCGCGACATTGTTCATCAAACCATTTGGGACTATTGCGATCGTCATGGACTGAAACGTCCCAACCGCTGCACCACCGTACAACCTTCGGGAACGAAAAGTTTACTCACTGGTGCTTCTCCTGGCTGGCATCCCCCCAAGTCCCAGCGCTTCTTACGACGCATTACCTTCCGCAAAGAAGATGCCGTAGCCATGGCTTGCCTGGACTACGGGTACAACATCATTCCCTCCCAATCCGACAAGGATGAGCAGGGCAACCTCCTCAACGATCCCTTTGACCCCCGCTGTACCGAATGGTTAGTGGAAATTCCCACCGCAGTAAGTTGGGCAGACTTACCCGGTGCCGATACCGTAGATATTAGTCAATTCTCCGCTCTGGCTCAGTTTGACTTCTATATGCAAGTACAACGCCACTACACCCGCCACAATACCTCCGCAACGATCGAACTGCGGGAAGCGGAAGTAGAGCCCCTAGCCCAGGCAATTTACCACTCCATTAGCCAAGGCGATGGCTATATGTCCGCTGCCTTGCTGGCCCGGTTTGACGATCACCAGACCTTCCCGCGCTTGCCCTTTGAACCCATTTCTAAGGACGTATACGATCGCTTACAAACCGAGGTCGTAGCACGGCGCAAAACCGCTGATTTCTTTGCAGCCCTGCAAACCTACGATGCGGTCGTCCCCCGCCAGGGCTTAATAGAAGAAGCGGGCCCGGCTGGCTGCGACTCCGACAAGTGCTTATTGCCGGATCTCAAAGCCTAAGGCTAGTGTGCTGCCTGGGAAGCTAGGGCGCGTCAACTTGTGAGCAAGTCGCCAAACCAGGCTACTAATCTATCATTGCTATCGATCGATAAATGTATTGCGTCACATGTAATGAACGGAATCGAAACAATAGGCGGGTTAAGACTTTTCCGGGGAACTTCAACGTTCCACTCAGACGGTTACTTAAAATGACAAGCAACCCAGTGCTGGGGGCTCACTTCTTCCAGGTCGGGCATTTCCTTGGCGCAGCGATCGCTTTCCTGGGGACAGCGGCCGTAGAGACGACAGACTTGAGGACTGGGGTTAATGGGGCTGCGGGGTTCTCCACTGAGGGGGATGGGATGGGGCTTGGCCTCGAAACTGGGAATGGCGGAGAGGAGGGCTATGGTATAGGGATGGTGCGGATTCTCAAAGACGGATTCTACGGGGCCCGTTTCGACAATTTTGCCCAAATACATGACAATGATCCGATCGCAGAGTAAGCGCACAACGTTGAGGTCATGGGAAACAAAGAGATAGCTCATCCCCAAGCGTTGTCTGAGATCCGCGAGTAATTGCAGAATAACGGCCTGGACCGATACATCTAAAGCGGAAGTGGGTTCATCGAGGATCAGTAGGGCCGGATGGAGGGCAATAGCTCGGGCAATGCCGATGCGGGCTTTTTGACCACCGGAAAGCTGATGGGGGTAGCGATCGAGTAAAGCCTCCGGTAAACCCACAAGTTGAGCAATTTCTTCGGCTTTTTGGCGGAGTCCCTGCCTTTGCAGGTCTGGATCCAAACGTTTCAAGGGATCCACGATCGTGTCGTAGGCGGTAAAGCGCGGATTCAGGCTATCCGTCGCATCTTGAAAAACCATTTGAATCTGGGCCCGCAGGGGATGTTGGGGAAACTGCTCCAGGGGGATTTGGGTGAGGGACTGACCGCGAAAGGTAATCTCGCCACGGGTCGGAGCCAAGAGTCGTGTAATTAACCGAATCAAGGTTGATTTGCCACACCCGGACTCCCCCACGAGCCCTACACTTTCGCCGGGATGGATCGTGAAGGAAACCTGATCCACGGCGTGGAGTTGTTGGCGATGTACCGGAAAGAATTTGCAGAGGTTTTCGACCTGGAGCAAGGGAGCCGAGGGTTCAGGTGGATTGATCATGGTGCTGGGGGACGGTGAGGGGAGCATGAAGGGGTTTCCAACAGGCAACGGAGTGCTGGGGGCTAAGGTGTTGGTGCAGAAGCGGCGTTTGATCACACAACCCCGGCTCATAGCGATCGCAGCGTGCCTGAAACCGGCAGGGGGGCAGATTGGGGTTCCGTAAATCCGGTAAAGCGCCGGGAATGGGTTGTAAGTCCAAGAGGGTCTTATGGGGTTCTGGGGTGGCGGCAATCAGTCGCTGGGTGTAGGGATGGGCCGGG
>JBEAPM010000350.1:0-6952 GCA_041164445.1 Cyanobacteriota bacterium | reverse complement strand
GTCTCCAAATACGGACTTTTTCTCTTGCTGCGCATACATCAACACCGGATTAGACATGGTTAACTTCTCTCCGAACAACTAGTCTTCTCAGTTTAAGACCAGTTTGTGTGTACACGGTAGCCTCCAGAGGAGGGGAAAAAATTCCCCTTCCCTGAAGGGGTGGCAGGCGCAGCCTGACGGGGTAGTGGCCCCAACGTGTCAGTGACCACCCCGCCCTACGGGCACCCCTCCAAAGGAGGGGAAAAAATTCCCCTTCCCTGAAGGGGTGGCAGGCGCAGCCTGACGGGGTAGTGATTTAAGTGACTACCCTAAACTTTATAGATCTCCAGAATTTAGGTATCGGGACGCAACAACTCCACCCCATCCCGGCCGTCTACTTCCTTCAGATATACCTTGACCTGCTCCAAAGTAGAAGTGGGCAGTTGTTTACCAATAAAATCAGGATGAATAGGGACTTCTCGATGCCCTCGATCCACCAAAACCGCCAGGCGAATTAACTGAGGGCGGCCATAGTCATTAATGGCTTCTAGGGCTGCCCGGACTGTCCGTCCCTTAAAAATTACGTCATCAACTAAAACCACAATTTTTCCCGTTAAATCAAAACCAATCTTCGTTTTGGCCGGGGTACGCAGGCCAATCTTATCCAAATCATCCCGGTAAAAGGTAATATCCAACTCCCCCACCGGAATCGATCGGCCTTCCAAGGCTTCAATCTGTTGGGCTAGCAAATAGGCTAAGGGGACTCCCCGGCTATAAATCCCCAGCAGCACGATCTTCGATAAATCCGAAACCCGTTCTACAATTTCGGACGCTAAACGGTTACAGGTTCGGCGAACTTCTTCTGATGTTAGGATTTCAACCGTGTTAGCCATAGCGGCAGCAGTGAGGTAAGGGGAGAAGCCTACGGTGTCAGGCACGCTGATCCTAGCATTCTCGAGGGGGTGTCATCAATGTGGGGAAAATCTGCAAGTTTGAATGCCTGAGCCTGAAGGTTGATCTTGGAATATTTCAATCCTGGACTAGGGTTGCCTCTGGATGGTCTGGCGGTCAGGGTGAGGTTTCAATGCGCCTAAAATGACTAGAATGGATTGAAACCGAAGCCATCCCTCTGCCCGGATTCCCCTGTTCTGGTTTCTCCTGAGGGCGTGCGGCGCACTCTTCTCTGAAATTTTTTCGCTTTGAGTGGAAAGCCCTATTGAGGGGGAAAACGGGCAAAATCAAGGATCAAGTTGTTATCAATTGAGGTTCCTGTAATATAAACAACAAAAATTAGTGATCTTAATTATATGATGGAAGCTTAGGTGAAATAACCTAAGCGCTTATAGCGGGAATCGGACGGACACTTGTGCTTGTACAAATTCCTGTACAAGCCCTGAACAATTAGTACTACTCTTTTCTTACTCCTCGATCTATGGTGGTTTTGCCTGAAAAATCGATTTTAGAAATTTTCCAAAGCATTTCTGGCAGCCACTCTTCGCCAGTGCTAGAGCCGTTTGAACGGGGCAAGACAATCTTTTTTCCAGGAGATCCCGCCGAGAAGGTGTATTTTTTGGTGAAAGGGGCTGTGAAGCTGTCTCGGGTCTATGAAGCGGGGGATGAAATTACCGTGGCACTGCTCCGGGAGAATAGTGTCTTTGGGGTTTTGTCTCTAATTACAGGGCATCGTTCCGATCGCTTCTACCATGCCGTTGCCTTTACGCCGGTAGAGTTATTGTCTGCCCCGGTCGAACAAATGCAGATTGCCCTCAAGGAAAAACCTGAACTGGCGCTGATGATGTTACAGGGGTTGTCTTCCCGGATTTTACAGACGGAAATGATGATCGAAACCTTAGCTCACCGCGATATGGGATCCCGATTGGTGAGTTTTCTCTTGATTCTCTGTCGCGATTTTGGTGTACCCGATCCCCAGGGGGTAACCATTGATCTCAAGTTATCGCACCAAGCTATTGCCGAGGCGATCGGCTCTACTCGGGTGACCGTAACCCGGCTCCTTGGAGATTTACGAGACGATCGGATGATCTCTATTCAAAAGAAAAAAATCACCGTCCATAATCCCGTTGCCCTCAGTCAGCAATTTACCTAACCTTCCCTAGGGTGTGTCATCAAGACAGACCAGGATCCTAACGGTACCGACATTAGCCTTGCTCGTCCTGTGGAGAAATTTAGTCTTGTGGAGAGATTTCAGTACTGCGATCGACGATCAAAGCACGTTCCATGATATCAATTTCAGTCTTGTTGAGTACCACTGTCCATCGACCTGGCCGAAGTGTTTCGTCGTAAAATGTTGTCTTACCGAGCTTTTCTGGTAGCTCTGTTCGCGACACACGTTCGACTTCCGTGTTGATCGTCTGCCCCTTGAGTACGGTGGTATATGTCGGTTGAGTAGCGTTGGACTTGTACACGTCGAGGATCACACCTTGAGGCGAGTTTCGTGCAGAGAGTTGCCACAATGGGCGCGACGAGCCCCCTGTAAACATCAGGGCGATTGATGTCGCAATGATCACAATTGCGATGATAACTAGAGCGAACCTACGCATCGTAAATTTTTCAGTAATCGAGGTTAGTCACAGAACTAGGGATTGAAGCAGGTATGGCATGGAAAGATATTGCCTTACTAATGAATCACAGCCTAGAGGAAACTAATCGAGGTGTCCTCTAGGCTTAAACTCGTTTCAGTAAGTTTAAACCGTGGGTATCGGTGCCGCAGGTTTTTAAGAGTTGATATTTCTCGGCTAAGTTGAGTATCTGTTCCGTTTGTTCTGGGCTCGATCGCCAAGGGGAAGGATTATCGTAGGCATAATAAGCTTCTATGCCATCTACGCCATAATGGGCCGCTTCTCGGATGAGGACTTCTGCGGGTAAACGATAACGAGCCGGATGAGCTAAGACGACTAAGCCTCCGGCTTCCTGAATAGCTGCAATGACTGCGGCAGCCTTAAAAGCCGATCCCTTGACGGAGCGCCCTTGAAGATAGGGACGTAGCCGGGTATGTTCCGGATCAAAACCATAGCCTAGAATATGGACATCGGTTTCTAACAATGTGGCAGTAATTTCAACCCCAGACCAAATGCGGGGCATCTTCAGAGCATTTCCGCCTTGCCAGCGTTGCGCTTGCATCCACTCTCGAACGGCCCAGTATCCTCCTACACTATGGTGATCGGTAATCGCAAATCCCTTTAGTCCAATCTCGATCGCTTGCTGAATTAAGGTCAGAGGAGATAATTGCCCATCAGAATGGGTTGTATGCATGTGAAAGTTGTAATGGTAAGGGCAACTCTCACGGTGAAGATCTTGAAAGACCCGGAGCAATTGCTTGACATCCGGGGACATCTCTTTCTGAGATACACGGGTCTGCGGGCTAAAGCGAGTTAACATGATTTTGCGCCGAATTTTCTGCGCTAGGCTGACAGCAATTCAATAAACCTGAGTTATCTTGAGTGGTTCCCCCCAAGGAAAATCCCTGTCCTCAAAGGGGCTAAATTAAAAAAGGGCTAAATTAAAAAGCCAAAAAGCAATAATTCGTAATAATTCTTTATTATCCTGTTATAAAACCTGATTACCGGAAATGGCTACCCCAAATCCGTAATTTAAAATACATCCCCTTAAAATTCAGGCGCTAAACCCCTACTGTAGCGTTGTTCGAGGGGTGATTCAAGCAAAAATCCTAAATTTCTAAATTTATACCCACTTCAGCCGAGGAGTGCGGCACTCTCGCTAGTGTTTCCGCTTAAAGCGGAAAGCCTCTACATTCCTTCATTGACCACCGGCATTTCATCACGAACTTCTGACCGCCCCTAAGCGGTAGCCAGGATTGTGGCGAGCAGCTTTGCCACCCGCGCCAATCCCTATTTCCCTATTCTTCCGCCTAGGTTCCCTAGAGAGCGATTGAGGGCTGCTGTCGCTAGCCTAGGTTTGCCAGCACTTTTTCAAGGGCTTTTGCCGTCAAACTGAGGGCTTCCTCCACTTCTGCCGCCGAGACAATGAGGGGCGGGACATAACGCAACACCTGAGTTCCGGCGGGTACCAGCAGGAGCCCCACTTCCATGGCGGCTTTGACCACATCGATCGCTTTGATGGGGGAGCTTTCCGCAATGACTAAACCATTGATCAACCCCCAGCCCCGAGCGGTGACAAAATGTTCGGGATAGTTTTGGATCAACTGTTGCAAACCTGCCCGTAATTGTTCACCCCGTTGCTGCACATTGTCTAGAAGGTGATCTTTATCGATCGTTTCGCAGACCGTTAACCCGGCCCGACAGGCAAAGGGATTGCCCCCAAAGGTACTGGCGTGTTCTCCAGGCTTGAATAAGTCACACCAGGCTTTCGTCATCAGTGCGCCGATGGGAATCCCCCCCCCGAGCCCTTTGGCGGAGGTAAAGACATCCGGTTCAATGCCTAGGTTTTCGTAGCCCCAAACGTGTCCCGATCGCCCCATGCCCACTTGAACTTCATCTAACATGAGGAGAATTTTCTTCTCGTCACAAATTTCCCGTACCCGCTTGAAGTAGGCCCGATCGCCAGGATTTACGCCCCCCTCACCCTGTAAGGCTTCTAGGAGAATCGCTGCAATACGCGGGCCGTTCGCTTCCACCCGAGCGATCGTTGCTTCGAGTTCAGCAATGTCATTGTAGGGAATATACTCAAACCCTTGCACCAGCGGGGTAAAGCCCTTGTGGTATTTCGGTTGCCCGGTGGCGGTAATGGTGGCCAGGGTGCGTCCGTGGAAACTAGCATGGGCGGTCAAAATGACTGGATCCGTGAGATTCAGCACCGTATTGGCATATTTGCGGGCCAATTTAATTGCGCCTTCGTTGGCTTCTGCTCCAGAATTACAAAAGAAGACTCGATCGGCACAGGAGTGATTCACCAGCCATTCCGCTAAAGCGCCCTGTTCTGGAACGTAGTACAAGTTAGAAACGTGATGCAGTTTCTGGATTTGTGCCGTGAGGGCAGAGACTAAGGCCGGATGAGCATGGCCTAGGGTACAGGTGGCAATGCCCGCCACGAAATCTAAATACGATCGCCCCTCGGTATCCCATACCCGACACCCTTGACCGCGATCGAGGGCGATGGGAAAACGCCCATAGGTTTCCATAACATGGTTATTAAACAGTGTGGTGTCAAAGGTAGCGGGGTCTGCGGTTGTCGGTGAAACGAGGGTTTGTGGGCTCACGTTGATCTCCAATGGGCAAGATATTAATGGGCAAGATACGGTGCGTTGCGTTTGCAGTTAAATTCACTTAAACCCTGAGTATAGCCCACTCTCCAGCCTTCTTTCATGATTGGGTTATCGATCCATGAAGTTTGAGGGGGGCATTATTCTCAGCTTTCCGGCTACCAACTTAAGCGGGAAGAGTGCGGCGCACTCTTCCCTGAATTTTTTCGCTTTCCGTGGAAAGCCAACTATCCTCAGAGGCTCTCTTGCCACATGGGCGTACTGAGATACCGTTCTCCTCCACTGGCCTGAATGGCAACAATGAACTGCCCTTGGTAGACAACCCGTTGCGCAATTTGTAAGGCGGCACAGAGGACAGCCCCCGTGGAAATCCCACCCAGGATGCCTTCTTCCCGTGCTAATTTACGCCCAAAAGTATAGGCTTGTTCATCGGTTACGGTAATAATTTCATCAATTAAGTCCAGCCTCAGCACATCGGGAATAAAGCCAGACCCAATGCCCTGGATATTGTGTTTCCCTGGCGATCGTCCACTTAAGACTGCACTAGTTGTCGGTTCCACCGCTACAATTTTTAGGCTGGGCTGTTGTTGTTTCAGGTAAAGCCCGGCCCCGGTCAAAGTGCCCCCGGTACCCACCCCAACGACGAGGATATTGATCTGACCTTGGCTATCCTGCCAAATCTCTGGCCCCGTTGTCTCGTAATAGATTTTAGGGTTAGCGGGATTACTAAACTGCTGGGGGGCAAAGGTCTGGGGCAGGGTAGCTAGCAATTCATTTGCCCGGGTAATGGCTCCCGCCATGCCTAACTCTCCTGGGGTGAGGATAATTTCTGCGCCATAGGCCCGCACCAGTTGTTGGCGTTCCTGGCTCATGTTTTCCGGCATGGTCAGAATTAAGTGATAGCCCTTCGCTGCACACACCATGGCTAAGCCTACCCCGGTATTGCCGGAAGTAGCCTCGACGATCGTGGAAAGACCCGGTTCAATGAGCTGAGCTTGCTCCGCCGCCTCAATCATGCTGATGGCAATCCGATCTTTAACGGAAGCAGCGGGATTTCGCCCTTCCAATTTGAGGGCAAGGTCTGCGGTACAACCAAACTGTTCACCTAAACGGCGCAAGCGAATTAAGGGCGTGTGGCCAATACTGTCGGTAATGCTGTTGTAAAGGGCCATAGGATCAATCTGTGCTGGGTGCTGGAAATGGTATGCCCTTAGGGATGAATCATCAGTTGAAAGCAAACGATCGTCAGGCCAGTGAGCAGGCCCAAGTGGGGTAAGCTGCTCTGCCAAGGTCGCTGCGTGATCCGGAGTAAGGGGTAAATACTAAAAACCAAACCGGAGAGTAGGGTGACTTCCTGCAGAAAGGCGGCAACATCAGTACTCCAGGTTAGGGTCGGTAAGCCGTGACCACTATAGCCAAAGGTTGCCGCAATGACCGGCAGAATTTGCCCCGCTTCGGTGATACCGGCAGGAACATAATGGGCCAAGTTGGCCGCTAGGGTAAAGGGCAAATAGACGTAAATTAGGGTGAGATAACTGGGCATCTCGGGATCTAGCAGACGGGCAATCCCTTGGGCAAAGTAGGTGAGGAGAGCGGGTAGGCTTAAGAGCAGCAGCACGATCGGCACACTCACCAGTAAATGTTCTGAGTCAATAGTTGACACTCCCCTGCCTAAAGGCAAGGGATTCTTTAATCTACGAACTGACTTGCCCTGACAGGATTGCTCCAGCCAAAGTAGAGGTCGGTTCTCCTAAAGCGTTGCTCATGTCTAGCATG
>JBEAPM010000349.1:0-3825 GCA_041164445.1 Cyanobacteriota bacterium | reverse complement strand
GAAGAGTGCGGCGCTCCGCGCCGCACTCTTCCGCCTTAAGTTGGTAGCCTTGGAATTTAGGATTGAGTCATGAAAAAACTTGCTTTATTGAGCGTTTCCGACAAAACCGGACTGGTTGAATTTGCCCAGTCTTTAGTTCAAGATTTTGGCTTTGAGTTAATTAGTAGTGGTGGAACCGCCCAAACGCTTAAGGATGCAGGTTTATCGGTTACCAAAGTTTCTGACTATACGGGGGCTCCAGAAATCCTGGGGGGACGGGTCAAAACCTTACATCCTAAAATTCATGGCGGGATTTTAGCGCGGCCGGACTTAGCATCCGATCGCTCTGATTTGGAGGCTCAAGGCATTGATCCCATTACCTTAGTGGTGGTCAATCTCTATCCCTTTGAGCAAACGATTGAAAAGCCCGGGGTGAGCTTAACTGAAGCGATCGAAAATATTGATATTGGTGGGCCGACACTGCTGCGGGCGGCTGCTAAAAATCATCAGTACCTCTCGGTTCTCTGTAAGCCACAACAATACCCTCACTACTTAGAGACCTTACAGACCCATAACGGCGAAATTCCCCTGGCGTTGCGCCAACAGTTAGCCCTTGCCGCCTTTGAACATACCGCTAACTACGATCGCGCCATCGTAACTTACCTCAGCCAAACCCTTGAGGATCAAACAGAAGCCTCTGTCTTACCCGATCGCTGGAGTCTTGCGGGGCAAAAAGTGCAAAGTCTGCGCTATGGCGAAAACCCCCATCAAGGGGCTGCCTGGTACCAAACCGGTAACCATCCCACGGGCTGGGCTGCGGCTCAACAGTTACAGGGCAAAGAACTGAGCTACAACAACTTAGTGGATCTCGAAGCGGCCCGACGCATTGTGGCGGAATTTAGCACCGAGAGCGATCGTCCCACGGCGGTGGTCATTAAGCACACCAACCCCTGTGGTGTTGCGATGGGGGATACCCTGGCTACGGCTTACAAACGAGCCTTCCAAGCGGATGCCATTTCTGCCTTTGGGGGAATTGTGGCCCTCAACCGGGTCATTGACGCTGAAACCGCCACAGAACTCACAGAAACTTTTTTGGAATGTGTCGTAGCCCCAGGCTGCGATCAAGCGGCCCAAACCATCCTACAGGGCAAAAAAAATCTACGGGTGTTGATCCTGCCGGACTTAGTGGGAGAGCCCGCCTGTAGCATCAAAACGATCGCTGGGGGGTTTCTGTTGCAAGAAGCGGATCTCAGTTTAGAACAACCGGATCAGTGGCAAATTGTGACCCAACGGCAGCCCACCCCCGCCCAAATCGAAGCCTTATGTTTTGCCTGGAAAGTGGTCAAGCATGTTAAATCTAACGCGATCGTGATTGCCCAGCCCGAGGTCACCGTAGGGGTTGGAGCAGGTCAAATGAATCGTGTCGGCTCCGTCAACATTGCCCTAGAACAAGCCGGAGATCAGGTGAAAGGGGCCGTTCTGGCCAGTGATGCCTTTTTCCCCTTTGATGATTCAGTGCGGGCTGCTGCTCAAGCGGGGGTTAGTGCCATCATTCAGCCGGGTGGGAGCATCCGGGACAAAGACTCCATTGAAGCGGCGAATGAGCTTGGACTCGTCATGGTCTTTACCGGGGTTCGACATTTTCAGCATTAACTTTCTCATCTTTCTCCTTGAATTAACTTGCCACGCAGGAATAGGGATGGTTTCGGCAGAACGCAAAAAAAAGGTGTAATTCTCGAATTACACCTCTGCTGAACATTCATTCATTCATTCAATCTAAGATTTATGGGTTGGGTAAGGCTATGTCTACTCGATCGCTCTACAACGTGCCTTGAAAAACGGGACTGTCGGGGCGTAGGGCTTTGCCACAAATAATGGCCATTGACCACCGATGAGAATTCGCAGTTTCCATGTTTCCTAGGGAAAGATAATCAACTTTGACGGTATTGGTGTCGGCATTCACCGGCAAAAAGCCTTGGTAAACCGTCTCATTGTTCGCATCCCGGAGGCTAAAGAAAACTTGTTGTGCCATATCTGGGGGAAGTTGGGCTTCCAGAATAGGCTGAGACAGATCATTTTGCTTCTGGAAAAATTTAATATCCTGAATGGGCCCACTAGAACAGGTACCTCGGCTGGCTCCCCCCACGGTTTGTACTGGTTCGCCTTCATTGGGTGGGTTAAAAGCTTGGGCCAAGCTACTCTCAACGATCGCTACGGGAGATGCAAAAACGATCGTGCTAGCAAGTAGGGAACGGGCAAAAAGTTTCATGGCAATGATTTTGAGGGATAAATTTATGTAATAGGTCTGAACAAATCAAAAACTAGCCTTAGCGGGTTCCACCACCAACGCGACCACCAGGCAAACCCTCGTGATCATCTTGCTCAAGCAGCATGGGCAAACGATCGCTATCAGTAAGGCTTAGAGCGCTCGCTGTAGCCGGTGTTGTGGTACCCACTGCTACCATCAGAATGGCAATGGTTAAGAGGCAAGAGTAGCAGAGTAACTGGCGTGTCATAGTGAAGCCTGCCTTAAGTGGATTGAAAGATAAAGAAGTCGAGAAAGACATGGGAATAAACCTTAGAATGAATAAATGAACAACTGACGATCGTTAACTCAAGTCCCCTCCTCGGAGGGGTTAGGGGAGGGTCGGCTGTTTACCTCGGAGGTCTGACCCTCTCCCCCGGCCCCTCTCCCAGGAGAGGGGAGTAAAGGTTAGGGCTGGCTCGGTTCCCCTCTTGGGAGGGGTTAGGGGAGGGTCGGTTAGACAAACTGGAAACTAGAGCTTGCCAGGTTCAGGGACGTAACCCCCGTGAACTGAGCCACCAAATCTTGCCCGTAGGAGAGCAAGGTATCAGAGCCTTGAGCGGTGGTGGTGTAGTTCGCAGCAGAGCCATACAGTTGCACCTTATCCGTTCCGGCAGTGAAATCTTGAATCACCGCAAAGTCGGTAGAACCACCGCCCAGATAGTAAGCCCCCTGAGCATCCCCAAGGACAAACTTATCTGCGCCAGCCCCACCCAGGAGCACATCCCGCTCATAGATACCGCGGGCAACCCCGTCTGTGCCTGTGAGGGTATCGTTCCCTCCTTCCCCGTTGAGGGTGTCATTACCACTGCCCCCGGTGAGGATGTCGTTCCCCGCACCAGAAACCGTAGTCGTTCCTGAACCACCACCCACATTGACCAGTAACTTAGGCTTAATAATGCCTTCAGCAGAATAAAAATTAACCCCATCAGTACCCGTTGGTAACAGAGCCCAGCCATAATTTTTGGTTGGATCCTGCTGCCAAGCTTTAAGACTAGCCGTAACATCAATCTCTAAAGTGCCAATGCCAATGTTACCGGTGATGGCAGTGGCGTTGGTCGCAGTTTCAATTCCAACTTGGATGCCTTCCCCACCTGTATTTAAAGACTTCCATGTTGAGCTACCTGACCAAGTTTGCAACATATTATGAACTGCGATGGCATTACCCGCATCCTGAACTTGGAGTTGCAAAACCGCAGAAGTAATAGTGGCGTTGGTAGCAATTTGTCCCGTTTGGGTGCCAAAAATGTTCTCAAATCGAATTAACCCCTGAATTGGAGCGCTCTTTTCGTCACCATCTACATTAATTGTAGTTGCACTGCCATAACTCTCAGTTGCCCAAGAGGAGGTGCCTGCAATAAAAGTATCGATCGTACCCGCATAGCCATTGACTCCCTGCTGGAAACTTAGAGTTGTCGAGGAATTACTAACGCTGGCATTGTTACCATTGCCATTACCATAATCCCCATAAAGAACATCGTTTCCTGCGTCCCCATAGAGGATGTCGTTACCTTGTCCACCATAGGCAGTATCATTACCAG
>JBEAPM010000348.1:0-15453 GCA_041164445.1 Cyanobacteriota bacterium | reverse complement strand
CCTGATCCAAATACGTTCTTAAAGCCAGGGCGGCGGCGGGGTTGTGGGCTCCATCGAGGAGGAGAGGCCGATCGTTCCACGTTGTCCATTGTAAGCGTCCCGGCCAAGTGGCTTGGGCCATTCCCCGTTGGAGAGCTTCCTCACTAATGTTCCACCCCTGTTGTTGCAAACACTCCACCGTAGCGATCGCGAGGGCGGAGTTAATCCGCTGTACTTCTCCCTGAAGTTGAATGGAGTAGGATCGGCCCTGCCACTCTAGGGTCTGAGTGGGAAAGGAGTGACCTGGGGGCATCAGTTCTGCCGGAGAGACCCAAGTGACTGGACACGCTAAAGCCTGGACTCGATCGGCTACCACAGTCTTTGCTTCGGACGGCAACGGGCCAACGATTGCTGGACAGTGAGGTTTGAGGATACCGGCTTTTTCTGTGGCAATTTTTGCCAAAGTATCCCCTAGCACTTGCCAATGCTCTCGACTAATGGAGGTAATGACGGTGGCTAGGGCCTGATCCGTCACGTTGGTTGCGTCTAAGCGTCCCCCCAAGCCCACTTCCATCACCGCTATGTCTACCGACGCTTGGGCAAAGTAGAGCCAAGTGGCGGCCGTAAAAACTTCAAAAAGGGTTGGGGTGGGTTGTTCCGGATCAATAGCAGCGATCGTTTCTTGTAGGACTTGGCGCAGAGCCGTAGGTTCAATAAAGTGCCCTTGTAATTGAATCCGTTCGCACCAACTGACTAAATGGGGAGAGGTATAGCAACCGACCCGGTACTCAGCTTCCTGAAAAACCCTAGTCAGGTAGGCACAGACAGAGCCCTTGCCATTAGTCCCCGCCACATGAACGATCGGCACTTGGTTTTGGGGATTGCCGAGGCGATCCAGTAAACCTCGAATGCGATCGAGCCCGAGGTTAACGCCAAAGCGCTGAAAGGGATCGAGTAAATCACTTAAGTCAACTGCAGTAGGAAAATTCACAGTATCTCTCTTCAGGAAGGACTTGCCACTGAAAGCAGAAAAATTTAATGGAACAGTGCGGTATCAACATGAGCCGTGTCCGTCCCAATTTTACAGCTAGGGACTAGGGACTAAAACAAGCCGAACATAGGCATGTTCTCGCTAGTTGATGATAGTCCCCAGCAACGATCGCTTTGGGTCTAATGAAACTTGCTTCTAAGCCAACTTAAGGTGGTAACCCGTGAATTTAAGGAGAAATCGAAGATTTGGGGCGAAGAGACTTTAAAAACTGATCCCGCCAGGCAGGATTAGCTAAGACTAAACAGGGATAGGATGCGGCGTGATATTGCACTCCGGCCTGCAACGGAAAAGGAGTCTCCTGCAAAGAATGCCAGGTGGCTCCGGCGGCTTGGCAGATTACCCAGGTGGCGGCAATGTCCCAGACTTTAGGCGTGGCTTCGATGCCACCAATGCAGAGCCCACTGGCGATCGTGAGGAGGTTGTAGGTGGCTACCCCCAACATCCGAATTTTGCAGGGGAAGGGAGGAGCTTGGGGGGGAAGCTGCAGTTGGTGAATGCTACGAGTGCAAAAGCTAAATAAATGATTTTTCGTGAATTCCCCCTGAAAAACCTGGAGCGGGGCTTTCTCCTTGTGAGCTTTCTCGTTAAAGGTGTGAAAGGCTCCCCTGGGCAGGTCTAAGCCTGTTTCGCCAGGGTAAAAGCCATAGAAGTTTTCTCCGAGGGGGGGGATGGCGACATAGCCAAAGACGGGGAAACCCCGGTAGAGCAAACCAAGGGAAATCCCCCAGATGGGAATTTTACGGGCAAAGTTGGTGGTGCCATCCAGAGGATCAACCACCCAACACCAGTCGCGATCGGGAAAAGCTCCGGGGGTTTCTTCTGTGAGGAGGCCGTGGTCGGGAAATTGGGCTGCTAGACCATCCCGCAGGGCTCGATCGGCCCAACGATCGGCCTGAGTGATCAGACTGCCATCTTCTTTCTCCTGGGGCGTAACCTGACCAAAGTAGTTAAGGAGTTCCTGCCCCACCCGATCGCTGAGGAGGGTTACGGTGTCTAAAACCTCCGTCCAAAAGGCAGAGTGACCAGGGGAATTCATAGGGGTACAGAAAAATAAAGGAGTCACTTGAGACGGGCGCGTCATTGATACTGATGACAGCCCCAAGTTGAATGTCGGGTGTATCCCAAGCCCTTCTCCCAAGGCAGGAGAAGGGGAGCAAGAGTTTTGGTTTCTCTTAGGTTGAAAGTCGATTTTGGGACAAAATTAAAGCGCTATAGGGAGGTAATGTTAGGGTACCGGAGTAGTCCATGCCATCCATACGGTGGGGCGTGGCGGTAATTGCCGTTTCGGTAACTCCACCATAATCAGTACCGTAGCGGCGATCGTCGCTGTTAAAGCGAACTTTCCAAGTGCCACCTTCGGGGAAACCAATGGAGTAGCGATCGTAGGTGGTTCCCGATAAGTTCACCACAACAATCACATCGTCTCCAGGGCCGCCGCGATCCCAGCGGTGATACGCCATCACCTTCTGGCGGTTGTCCAAATGATGGACACGGATGGAAGCCCCCCGCAACCCTTGGCTCACATCATCGGTATTCCGGCGTAGGGCCACTAAGTCTTGATAGAGATCAAAAATGCCGGAGAAACGATCGCGTTTGCTCCAATCGATGGGATCACTGTCCTGAAACCACTCATCTTCCAGGATTTCCTGGCCTTGGAACAACATGGGGGTTCCAGGAGCGGTCAAGACAAAGACTCCCCCCAGGGACGATCGTTTCCGGGAATCCCAACTGTCCGCCTGTTTATAGTTGATGTCGTAGGGAACCCGGGCAGTACCGTTGCCCACTTCGTCGTGGGATTCGGTGTAGATGATCCGCTCAAAGGGATCGGTACTATAGCGATGGTTCAACGCCCAAGCCACTTCCCGGAGGTTGCGTTGGCTATCCTCCTCGGCGGTAATGGCATCCCGGATCGGGTGAACAAATTTGGGATCCCACTGACTATCGAACCCAATGCCGTGGACTTGCGGATCCTGGGTAATTTGGGAGGTGTCGCTATGATCCTCCGCGATCGTAATTTTATAGGGCTGATAGCTATGGGTGAGCTTATTCATTTCCCGCATGAGAGACACCCCATCGGGTAATTTAGCGCCCTTGCCATTATCTACCGTGCGAAAATTGACGGTGGAATCCCAGCGCAGACCATCGAGGTGAAACTCTTCTAACCACATGCGCACATTATCTTCAATCAACTGTCGGGATTGGGGCAGCTTAAAGTTGGGGCGGGTGTGGGCCCACATGGTGCGGGCTCGCCAGTCGTTATAAAAATAAAGTCCCCCGGTATCTTTACCGTCGGGACTCCAGCCATCAAATTGCCACAGGCTTAAGTCGCTGGGGCCAAAGTGGTTATACACCACATCCAAAATGATCCCTAAGCCTTGCTCGTGGGCCGCTTTGACGAAGCGTTTGAAGGCATGGGGCCCCCCATAGGCAGATTCCACAGCAAAGGGGTGAGAGGGATTGTAACCCCAGGAATAGTCTCCAGAAAATTCTACGACGGGTAAAAGTTCGATAACATTAGCCCCCAGTTCTTTAATATGGGGCAATTGCTCAATAGCAGAATCAAAAGTACCCGGACGACCCCCTGGTTCATCCACAAAGGTGCCAATGTGAAGCTCATACAACACCAGATCATCCATGGGTGGCGGTGTGTAGTCTAGGCTATCGCCCCAATCAAAGGTGGGGTCATAAATAATGCTATTCCCCATGGAATGGGTCACTTGGCGGGCATAGGGATCGATGCGATAGAAGGTTTCATGGCTTTCTTCATTGACGATCGCATACTGGTATTCATCCCCAGGATGGGCGTTAGCAATCTCCGCCACCCAGTAACCATCACCCTCAGCTTTCATGGGGTCGGCTTCCGCAGACCATTGGTTAAAGCTACCCATGACGGCTACTTTCTCCGCATGGGGGGCCCAAACCCGAAAATGGGTTCCCGTAGCCGAGGGAATTGCCCCTAAGTTTTCATGGATGGGTACAAAGGATTCTGCGGGAAAGGAGAAGCGGTTAACCATGCCGTACCCCAAAAGACTGAGGGCAGAAATCAAGATCGCTACCCAAAGCATCTTTAGATTCGGGATCTGCCAGCGTGGACGAAGCTGATCTGGATCATGTAATCCGGTAAGACGGGGTTCCCGATCGCGTCGCCGTGTGTTTAGCTGTGCCAACATTAAACCGCTACTCCTTCAGCAAAAGGTCAACTGCACCATACCGAGCAGATTGTGGGAAGCGCGAACTTTTCTGCGTAAACCCTTAAACTGAGGGTAGGACAGGATAAGTCCGCGTATATTTAGGGCTATATTTAGGAATGTTAAAGACTACGCAACAAAACCGTTACAAACCAAAATATTCCTTAATATACTTCAATAATGAAAAATCCTCTAGCCATTTTGTCTGCGGTTTGGATTTGGGGAAGGCTGGATCCGCATCGATGGAGTCGCTTGAACCAAGTGATGGTGAGTCTTTCCATTCTGGCTTTTTTGCCCCTGCAAGTGCCTCAAATCTGGCGCAACCTCGAGGTCATTTCTAGTCAAGATCCCCTTACGATCGCTCATTTGAAGGTGATTCCAGTGTTGGGGTATGCCTCCGGCATGGTGGCGAACCTGCTGCTGATGTGTTATTTAGCGGATCGCCAGGAACGGTGGGGAGCGATCGTCCAGGGGGTGGGCATTGTCACCTCTGGGGTTGTGGTGACTCAGCTTTTTACCGTAGGTTTGGTCAATACCCATTTATTTATGGTGTTAGGGGTGGGCATGGTGGTGGGGATGGGCCTCAACCTGATTCAACTGGGGCGACCCCCGATAGACCCAGTCCACCCCCCGGAACAGCGCTTAGATCAAACTTTAGATCAAACCCCCATGCAAAGCGAGGAAGGGAAAGTAGAGGGCTTGTCCCCGGATGGGTTCGATCGGCTCTGGTTACTCTGGAAAAATGGTCTCAATATTATCGGCTTAACCCTATTCCCCCTCATCCTGACTTGGCAATTGCGAGACAGCTTTTTGCCCACGCTGTCCCTCGGTTTTGGTTGGGCTGGTTCTGCCCTCCTCCTAGGAGTCAGCAGTACCGCTTTGCTGGAAAATCGGCTACCCCAACAGTGGGTTGAACATCCTTACTGTGCACCGATGGAAAGCGTTTTACACCTCTTGCAGCGGTATTGGGCAGTCTTGTCGGGGTGGACGGCCAATTTATTATTTATGTTTGGCCCCGCCGCACAACTGATGGCAAATTTGGTTCACCCGGAGAGCATTGCGGCCTTGGCTTTGCCCACCCAAGCCCTGTCTGTCTTGGGCAATCTTTTGATTTTAGCCCGATCGGGAACCCTGTTCATTCAAGGTCAAGATCGGGTGTGGGCAGTGGGAGGACTCTGGGAAGTGAGCATCAGAGGGTTAGTCTTCTTCACGATCGCCTATTACGGATTTATGCCTTGGCTATGGTTTGAGGGCTATGTGCTTGGGGTGATCCTGTATGGTCTGTGGATTTACTATAATGCCCGCCCCCATAATGCTCGCCCCCAGTCTGAAGTGCAAGATCTCTTCGTTTGACGCTTGTTAAAGCAACCCATCAAAGAACAAGCTGAGCTTAACTGATTGCACCCTTTGGTTGTTCGTCGTAGTACTCCAACCTAGCCTATCGGCCATGGTTGGAGTACGACGACGAAGCCTAGTAGATTTTTAAATGCTGAAGCCCAGACCCAGACCCAGGGCAGCATGAACCAGTAAAACCACTAAGGCAAAGGAACCCAGATAGGCATGGGTAGAGCGTAGTGCAGGGTTTTGCCCCCCAAAGCCAGAGAGCGAAATCATGCCGTTTGTCCCCAAGAGAACTAAAGCGATCGTTCCCGTCCAAAAATGGGGACTTTCCAAAATGGGCTTGTGTTGCATCACTAGGGAGAGCAAGCCGCCGCTATACCCCATGGCCAAAAAGGTGGACATCCAGGGGCCCAGTTTGCGATGGCTAAACCGGCTTTTTGCAGTATTTTCTGCTTCAGGATTTAAACGAATTTGCCAACCGGTGAGGGCAATGGCACTGCCCATGGCTAAGATGACAATGCCCATCATAACGGGGTGTCCCCAATGGACAATGGGTTCCGGAAAATTGAAACCGGCAAACCAGTCTGCAATAGGTTGCAAAATAGGTTGGAGAAAGGATTGTAAGAATTCGATCATGATACCGTCCTAATCGGTCTGAGGTCTGAAAACAATCCTAGTTTAAGGTGTACCAGTCATGGGGACTAATATTAGGAATCGTTTGTCCGGACTCGACCTGAATGGGAATCGGTAAATTTGTCTGTTGGCTGATCTTAAGGCTGCATTCGTAGGTAATGCCGCAGGCGACATACTCGTTGTAGTAAGCTCGTTCATCAACATAGCCATCGCTACAGAATTGGCGATCCTCATAGCTCTGCTGGCAGCGCTGGGCGAAGACCTCATAGGTTCCGGGAGGTACGGCTAAGGTAAACTCTTCTTCCCCTTCAGCGGTTTCTGTACAGATTATCGGTGTTTGAGAGGCTTGAGATGTTGGAGCCGCTTGAGAATCCGTAGCGATCGCTTCAGCACAGATGCGTTGGGCCGGTAGGGTATCACTGGGGAAAATGACGGTACCTTCAAGGGTGGCGGTGGGGGGATGTTCAGGCAATAGGGCCAGGGTTTTCAGCCATCCCTGGCTCATGGGGACTGATTCAGTCGATTCGCTCAAGTCCACTTCTGTCCAGCCCGCATCACGGGCTAACACCCCCACAACACTGCCCGCAGGCAGGGCTAGGTCTGTGCGGGTATCACCAGCGGGAGTGGTATGGATAAAGGCGGTATGGGCAGAGACTAAACGAAGGGCTTGCCAGGAGGTGGGCTGAGTTAACTGAACCGTTACGCCGCCGGGATCCGCAAAGTGCTGTACATTCCAGCAGCCTCCATGCTCTTCCTGAAGCTGTAGGGTAGCGGTGGGGGTGCCATCCTCTTCCTGAAAGTGGACTTCCCCTGCAATAAAGTGATCGCTGTCGGGATGCCAGCTTGTAATGTGGTAGCGATCGTTTTGCCATTCTCCTGAGAAGTAAAACTGGCAAACAAAGCGAGGGGCGGCTAAGGTTTCATCCCAGCCACTGCTGTTGGTGTAATAACCAGTGATCCGGTTGTGGGTCGAATCAATCCCTACCTGCAGAGTCTCGCTGTAAAGACCGGAAACACCGGCAACTCCTTTAGATAAGGGTTGAGCCTGGAGCCCTAAGGGAAAGGAATAGAGCCCGCTGATCAGGACACTCAGTCCTAAGCGCTGGAAAAGTTTTAACATTTTGATCAATCCGTTAGGGGCAAGGTCAGGGGCAGCGATCGTACTCTGATCGGTTCAATCTGCTTAGATTAGACCTTAGATCTCTGGCCATCAACTTAAGGCGGAAGAGTGCGGCGCACTCTTCTATCAAATTTTTTGCTTTCAGTGAAAAGCCAGATCTCTGGAAGATCCTTAGAGGCAATTCAAGCTAAAAGTTTTAGCTCGAGTTAAAAGTAGCAGAAAGGTTTTAAGCTCCTCTCCTGCAGAGAGAGGCTGAAGTGTAGCTAGGGGCTGGCATCAATTGGCTCTAGCCGTTTTGGGGGACGGGTACGGTAACCCTTATGGTGCAACCCTTCTAGATTGAATTGATGATGCCCCCTAATAGGGAACTTGTCGAACTCAGGTTAAAAAGGTTCCTGAAAGTTCCTAGAGGATGGGCTGAAAGTGAATAGCCCTGGGGGTAGTCCCTGCTTTGAACGCTTTGGACTGACTTTCCCCGGACAGTGAAAAAATTTAAGGGAGGAGTGCGGCACACTCGTCCACCTTAAGTGAGGAGCCTTTGGACTTAAAGGCTGGGGACTAAAATTTCGAGCATTTGATCTTCCGGCAAGATACTTTGGAACTGTTGTGAGCGGGCCAGTAACACCACTAAGTTGAGACTCCATCCCGATTGAACTCGTAAATCTGACCAGGGAATGGCAATTTCAATACAGCGATCGATCGCTAGACGAGTGCGACTAATGCGGGGCTGCCAGAGGAATTCCGCCTTGGCTTCTTCAAAACGTAGGGATTGCTCAATGAGGTTGATGTTGAGGTGATGGCGATAGAGATAATTGAGGGGAGCCCGTTCTGGTAGTTGGGAGAGGGGAATGGGACTGTTATGACCAGGACGATCGGGATAAAACCAAATCAAGTGTAATTCTGGAGGACAGTCAATACCGGGCTTGGCACCGGGGAGCAGGTCTAAGCGGAGGTAACAATGGGTTTGGCTGGTACCATACCAAAGGCGTTGTAAGGTGCTGACCCGGTGCATGGTGGCCCAGGTATTCCCGATGTCTAAACGACCTGCTGCTTCCCATCCTTCTAGGGAGCCGGATCCGTCTAAAGGGGGGTTGATAGCGCTGAGGGGTTGGGCATTGGGGCGGGCCTCGTGCATTTCCAGGGGTTTGTCCAGAATGCTAGGCACCGGTTCCCCTAAGGATTGATAAATAGCTTTGAGGTGTTCTCGAAAGAGGGCATCAAAAATATCGTCCTGGGTCGAGGAATGGCCTTCCCCAAACCACCAAAACCAGTCTGAGCCTTCTGCTGCAAAGAGGGCTTCCCAGGCGGTCGGACAGGCTTCCGGGGTGGCTTCGGAATGGCGGGCGAGGGTTTGCCGGGCTTGGGAGAGTAAATCCCAGGCTCGATTTTTCACGGGATCGCCAATCCAAGTGGTGAAGTTGGCATTGACCCAGGAACCGCTGTGGAGTTTATGGGCCGGTAAGGTTTCGGTGGGGGGAAAACGATCGAGAAAATCCGCGATCGTCACCAACTCTAGGCGCTGATCGGCACTGAGCAGTTGGTAAAGGGTTTCCAAAAAGGGCTTACCATCTTGAGTATAGAACTCCCAGCAATTTTCACCATCCAAGGCGATTGTGACGAGCCAGGGGGATTGTAAGGATGTTGTAGTCCCTTGACCTGTCGCGTTTTCCTGTACCTGGAGGCTATGGGCAATGCCGTGAAGATGTTCCAGCAAATCGTGGGCGGCCCGTTGGGGATCCATGCCGCTATAGGTAAAGCCAATTAAGTCCGATAGATGGTGATCCCGGAAAACAATTTGTAGGGTGGTATCGCCTAAATCGAGCAGATAGGGACGGTAGAGCAACTGGGGCTCCTGAACACAGCCCTGGGAATTGCGGTGGAAATAGCGTTGTAAAGTCCAGCCTAGAACCCCTTCGTCGGAGCACAGCCACTGAAATCCTTGCTGGACGATCGCCCTTAAAATATCGGGACTGACGGACTGCTCCGAGGGCCAGAGCCCCAAAGGCGATCGGCCAAAATAGTCTTCGTAGACCTCCCGCCCCCGTTTGAGTTGACGAGAAACATCCTGAACCCAGCGAAACCGTTCATAGGGTAACGCCATGTCCGGTACGGCCCGCTGTCCCGCATCCGTATCCGCCAGTAAAGGCAAAATGGGGTGGGCATAGGGAGAGGTGGTCACCTCTAACTGTCCCCGTTCCTGCATGGCTCGGTGCTGGGGAATAATCCGTTGCAAAATACTTTGCTGCTTGCGCCAGAGGGCTTGACGATCGTTCAGGGTGAAGTTCCGTCCCTGTTTTAGCCACCCAGCAATGTCGGGATCATCCCAAAATAAGGGATCAATCCAAGCGAGATTATGCCAGGTGAGGAGATCTTCATAATCCTGCTGAGTCCAGTGCTCCAAACACCACTCAATCCCCCGATCGTGTTGCTGTCCATAAAGCTCTCGGTAGCGGGGATGGGGATCGATCAGGGTTAAGCGATGGGCTTCAAAAAAATGTTGCAGAATAAAGCGCTGTTGCGATCGTCCCAACGCCTCCCCAGGGGTCAAGGTCAACTTGAGATAAGGATCCCGGACTCGTCCTGAAACATAGTCATCAATTTGCAAGAGCAAAGACGGCACTAAATTCACCGTTTGCCGCAGCCGGGGAAATTGCTCCAGCAACAACACCAAGTCCAGATAGTCCTTTGTTCCATGCAACCGCACCCAGGGCAAACGGTAGTCTGACTCAAACACAGATTTGTAGAGGGGTTGGTGCTGATGCCAGATAAATGCAACGTAAAGTGGATGGGGCATAAAAAGCAGGACAACGAATCTAGCGGGAGCGATCGAATCCTTATCATTTTGACATAAGGCAACCGCTCCTTTCTCCTGCTGCCCAGAACAAGTTCACTACGAGGTTATCGAGAACCTGAACTGCAGGAAACGATGGAAACGAGACGGTTTGGAGGGGGTCAAGAAAGTACACCTCTCTGGATCCTGGGGATGAGGCTAGCAGCTTTAGCTGATTTCTCCGGCATGATAGGAACTCCGAACCAGAGGCCCCGATCGCACATGACTAAATCCCATGGCTTTGGCCTGCTCTCCGAGTTGCTCAAATTCCGCAGGAGTCCAGTAACGCTGAACCGGTAGGTGCTCCAGAGAGGGCTGTAAGTATTGTCCTAGGGTCAACCGATCGCAGTCTACCGCCCGCAGATCCACTAGGGTTTGTAAAATTTCCGTTTCCGTTTCGCCGTGACCTAGCATTAAGCCGGATTTGGTGGGAATCGTGGGATTAAGGGCTTTAACCGTGGTGAGTACCTGCAGAGAGCGATCGTAACTGGCTCCCCGCCGTACTTTGCCCTGTAAGCGGGCCACGGTTTCTAAATTGTGATTAAAACAAACGGGCTGCGCTGCCACGATCGTTTCGATGCGTTGACGTTGAGCCAGTTCAGCCTGAAGACGATCGGGAATACCACCCCAAAAGTCTGGGGTTAACACTTCAATGAGAGGCTCCGGTTGCCCTGCGGCTGTTGCCCGACGACGAATCGCCTGCATGGTGTCTACAAACCACTGCGCCCCTTGATCCGAGAGATCATCCCGAGCCACGGAGGTTAAAACCACATATCGCAAGCCCAAGAGCGCTACGGCTTCCGCGACTTTCTCCGGTTCCTGAGGGTCTAAAGGCATGGGGGCATGGCCCTTATCCACCTGACAAAAACCACAGGCCCGGGTACAGGTGGGCCCCATTAACAAAAAAGTGGCTGTGCCCTGAGCGTAACACTCGCCCCGGTTGGGACAACGGCCCTCTTCACAGATGGTGTGAATCGATCGTTGCTTAATAATCTGTTGAACCTGAGACAACTCACTGGCTTTACCCAGGGGACGCTTCACCCAGGCAGGAATGCGCTGCGGGAGAGTGGCAGAGACAGACGGGGGCAGAGCGCTCATGACGGTAAACTTGCAAAGTTATAGGGAGCCGTAAAGTTGTTGTAACGAAGCCGCAGACGATTTTCAAACTTGTTATCCAAGTCTTCAACCACCTGGCTAAAGGCGAATTCCTGATCCCATTCAATCAAATAGGCCGAGTTGTAGATCATCGACTCCGTTTGCAGGTCATTTTCCACCACTTCGATCGCTAGGGGGGTGAGGTGGGTTTGAAACACCTCAATAATTTGGGTTTGATGGTTGGTTAAAGCGGTTTCGATCGCTTGGCCAATGCGAATGATCTCATCCATCGAAAGCTGCCGTCCTTCCAAACGATCGCGCTGCTGCTGCAGGGGTTCATTGTGCTCCAGTAAGCGCTCTAGCTCCGCAGCTTCATCCCAATAGATTTTCAGCCCGACCTCTCGTTTCCCCACTAAACGCTCAAACAACGCCCTCAGGTGATCTTGGTAGGGGGTAATAATTTGGGCTTCCACCTCCCCCCAAGTCTGAAAAATGAGACGATTGAGGGGAAGAGGTAGATGGTTCCGGAACCCTGCACTCATGGCCTCTTCAAGGACTCTGGCATGACCCATGAGATTTTTGCGACTAGCTAGATAGCGTTCCTGCTGGGCGAACGAGTAGAGAAAGACAAAATCAGCAATGGTATGGGTTTGTACTTCTTGTTTATCTAACCCCTGTAAGTCCAAGCCCAGAGGTCCCGGTGCAGGGAAAATACCATACAGATAGAAGCCGTAGCTCATGGTGGTTCCTAAGTACCCTTAATTTTGATCATTAGCTTCCGGGTAGGGATCCCGGATTTGTTCTGCTTCAGGACAATCCTCAGCGATCGCTGGCTCTACATTACCCTTCGGCACATTAGAAAGACGCTGCATGACGGAGCCAATACTTTCCAAGCGCACCATCTCTTCCCAGGAACTAGACTCATCATCTTCATAGGTTTCGTAACGAAAGGTGACCAAATCGCCTTCAATGTCGAGGATTCTTGCGCGTTCAATCCAACGCTGCTGATCTCGCAAATAAATCCACACCTCCCGTTCATCGCAATGCAATTGATAGATTTTGCGGTGTAACATGGGCTGGTCTCCTGCGCTACAAGGTTTCTTATTATATCGTTTGAAATGCCCCTTGAACGAAAATCTCTTTAGGGAAAGAAATTTTGGCCCAGACTCTGGAACCCTCAACGCTACAATAATGGGGACGATCGCTAGCGACCCCTCTCTTAGGGTATCTCATTGAGCGTCCCCTAACTTTTAGCAAACCTTATATTCCTCAGATCTTTGGTTTACAGCGTGTGCAACTGGAGTGCAGAGAAGTGCCAATAGCCCCCCGGTTTCTGGGGTATAGCATCAAACCTTGGCGCTACGTTCTGCATAAAAGTGGCATAGATCCCCGGTTTCTGGGGTAAGCATCAAACCTTGGCGCTACGTTCTGCATAAAAGTGGCATAGATCCCCGGTTTCTGGGGTAAGCATCAAGCCTTGGCGCTACGTTCTGCATAAAAGTGGTATAGATCCCCGGTTTCTGGGGTAAGCATCAAACATTAGAGCTACGTTCTATGAGAAACCAGGGATCACATTTAGTTCCTAACCCCTAACCCCTAACCCCTAACTCAAAACTCAAAACTTATACCCCCTATGCTCCTACACCTCAGCACCTGGCCCGAAGTAGAACGTTACCTAGAACGATCGCAGGGCATTATTTTTCCCATTGGTTCAACGGAACAACATGGCCCCAACGGCTTAATGGGCACCGATGCGATTTGTGCTGAAGTTTTAGCAAAAGGGGTGGGAGAGCGGGTCGATGCCTGTGTGGCCCCAACGATCGCGGTGGGGATGGCCTTACATCATCTTGGTTTTCCTGGCAGTCTCAGCCTGCGCCCCAGTACCCTCATTCAAGTGATTGGGGATTACTTAGTGGCCTTGACTCGCAGTGGCTTCCGGCGTTTCTTTTTTATTAATGGCCATGGTGGCAATATTGCGACCCTCAAAGCAGCTTTTGCCGAAACCTACGATCGCTTGGCGACCTTAGCGGGTTTTGAAACGATTGAAATTCGCTGTGATGTGGCCAGTTGGTACATGCAGCCCGAAGTGTACAAGTTAGCAAAGGAACTCTACGGCAATGCAGAAGGTTCCCACGCAACCCCCAGCGAAGTTGCCCTGACCCAGTATGCCTATCCCGAAGCTATTAAAACCGTGGAACTGACCCCGCCGATCGCTCCCGCTGGTTCCGGTATTTATAGTGCCAGAGATTTTCGGCAGCGGTATCCTGACGGTCGCATTGGCTCCAATCCTGGTTTAGCCACGCCGGAACACGGCAAGCAATTTTATGAGGTAGCGGTTCCCGCTTTAGCCGATCGCTATCAGGATTTTCTCAAAGCTTCCTAAGTTCCTGAGGCGTGAGTTAAGGTCAGTAGTTAGAATCAGTGATTGAAATCAGTAAATCTACGCAAGCCGTTCTTTTCAGGATGATTGAAGAAAGATTGGAGGGGAATTCTCAGCCATTTTGCGGATTTTTTATCCGCTCTATAAATTTTCCTCACAATCCAAGCGCAGAGGATCCCCTCTCCGGTAGTATGGGCACTGGTTGTATGTGTGAACAACCAGCGGTTCGGTTGGGGGCTTATTCCCCGCCTTACTCAACGGATGATCTAAAAGTTTTGGTTCAGCTACAATGCAGAAACGTCACCCTCAAGCCAATCCATTTCTGTTCCTGAAGTCTTCATTGACGCTGTTTGTCAAAGTGTGGCGTTTCTGTTTTGAGTTCTTGTTGTATCTGGGCGGCGCAATTGTCGATCGATCCCTGGATACGATCGCTACGGTTTTGCGGTTACCCCGCCGTCCCTACCTCAATCCGTCCCTGCGTTTTCCACTGTCCTTACTCCAACGCTGGTGGTTTGCTATCCGCATTCGGCAAGCTCGACAACGATCGCGTCGGAAACGATGGTGGAACAATCATTTCTCTTTAGCACAACTCGATCGCTTTTTCGGACAATTTCGGATTCGACCCAGTCAATGGCGTAAATGGGGCAGACTAGGAGCCAGTAGCCTTTTAAGTTTTTTGCTGGTCTTGACTCAGACCATTTTTATCAATCTGATCTTTCTCCAGCCAGCTCAAGCCGTCACGACCCTAGCGATCGAACCCATCACTTGGGATTTTGTGGGACTCGATAGTAACAAACCGGAAACCCAAGGGCCCGAGACTTACATTGTGGGGGCCCGCGTTTGTAACACCGGGTCTGAACCAGCTCGTAATGTAGAGGTTCAATTTCGGAAGGATGGCATTGATAACGGCTACACCTTTATCCGCTTGACCGGTGGAGATACTTACTACACTGAATCGATTTCCGTAGATGATGGATCGGAAGCCATTCCAGTGGGGAGTTATGTGTTTGATACCCGTAGCAATGGGGCCCTCGCTAAAAGTAAATATGCCTTACCAAGTACCCCTCAATATTGTCAGGATTATTATTACAACTTTAAGGTCGATCGCACACCCGCTGCCTGGAACACCTACCAGCGTTATTTCATTACGGCAAAAGCGGATAATGCGTCTCAAGTTTCTACCGAAAGACCCCGACAAATTTATATTGAAAAACTTATTTCCCAAGCCCGAAATGAGGTCTATTTCTTTGGCTGTGATCCGAATGGAGGTACTAGTTATAGTGCTACCGCAACGGTGGAAGTAGGGGATGTCTTTACCTGTGAAGCGAGGGCCCATACCTCTACTGCCTATCCACAGCTCAGCTTCACCGCAGATATTCCCAATGTCATTTTCCAGATTCTGGATGTGCAGAGTACCTACAGTAACCCGGGAGGAGGAATAAATAGCACAGTCTATGCGGATGCCTGCGGTTGGGTCAATGATCCCAGAGATCCGCGCTATCATTTAAGCCCGAGTGCCTGTAGCAGTGACATCATTTCCGGTTTAAATGTTTATTCTGACCAATATCCTTACCTTGCCCCCCCCGCAGAAGGGAATGGTGGGGTTGGGAATAACGTGGTAACCCGCTATAAAATTAAGGTTATTGGCTTTCCTGATGGGGCACAAATTACAAACCCTATCCAAGTTTCTAACGTGATTCTGGACTTTTCGGGCTCTAGTACACTGAGGCAGAAGTTTGACTGCCATTGTTAGGCGACTAATGCCTTACCCTGATAAGTCCATTTGAACGGTTTGGCCATAGTCTTATTAAAATACTCGATGAACATCAAGATCCG
>JBEAPM010000347.1:0-9846 GCA_041164445.1 Cyanobacteriota bacterium | reverse complement strand
CAGGATTAGAACTAGCGAGAATTAATTTGGCGATCAATTTTTCTGGTTTTTGAGTGGGATGATCGGTGTTTTCTGGCATAGACCAGAAGGGAATGCTGATGTCTGTCCAGATATTGGAAGGATGGGTTAATCGAAAATTCCCCCCCTCCTCTTGTTGCCAATCCTTTGGTTTTCCATCCTCAGAGCGGTAGGGTGCCATCACTTTTCGTTTTTGCTTAACGGCATCCACATTAAAGACATAACGATCGCTCATGGTACAGAACCAAATATCTTCCGTATTATTCTTCCAATTCATTTTTGCACCCCGTCCTTTTTCCCGTTCCCAAGTAATGCGGCTACGAATATGAAACTCCGCTTCCAGCAAGGGAGCAATTAAAATTGAGGTTTTCCAATCGGAACAGATATAAAGGCTAGCGGTTGGTTTGAGTAAGGGTTTAACCCGTTTTAGTACCGATAAAAACCAGTCTTGATAGTCTCCTTTTTCCTTAGCTTTAAAGAGATGTCCATGATAATTTTTCGACAAATTATAGGGGGGATCCATGACTAAGAGATCAATCTCTGACCTCGGTAAAGCATGGACGGCCTCAAAAAAATCTTGGTGAATGACCCTATCTACAAGGTCATCTAAACTGACGGAAGCATCAAGAGACAATAAACGGTTACTAAAAGCTGCAATTTCCTCTCTTGAGCAAGTCAGGGTTCGATTCTGAGGGGCACGCTTTTTCACTCTGAATCTCTTGAAACGCTTACAAATAGAAGTGAGGCTCCATTATACAATCAATACATCACTGGGCACCTCGAAAAATCCCAAACCGAGTTCCTAGGGTTCCGATTTCTGGCTACCAACTTAAGGCGGAAGTGTGCGGCGCGGCGCGCCGCACTCTTCCATGCAATTTTTTCGCTTTCAGTGGAAAGCCCGATTTCTGCGCAAGGATTAGGGATTATGGCGGACGGCGAAGCCTCCACCACAATTCATCGAGGTGTTCACTGAAAAAGTACATAGTCCTGACTGGAGAAGCGGCTGATGCGTATTGGAGTTCCAAAAGAAATCAAAGATCAAGAGTTTCGGGTGGGACTATCTCCCAGTACCGTACAAAGTCTAGTGGAAGCCCAGCATGAGGTTTGCATTGAAACCCAAGCAGGGGTGGGCTCAGGCTTTCAGGATGCGGATTACGAAGCGGTGGGAGCAACGATCGTTCCCACTGCCGAAGCAGCTTGGTCTGCCAATCTAGTGGTCAAGGTCAAGGAGCCCTTATCGGCAGAATATCCCTTCCTGAATCAACCCGATCTGTTGTTTACCTACCTCCATTTGGCGGCGGATCGAGCGTTAACGGAAGCATTACTCAATTCCAGGGTCACAGCGATCGCTTACGAAACCGTAGAATTGCCCAACCGTCGCTTGCCCCTCTTAGAGCCCATGAGTGTCATTGCGGGGCGACTATCCGTCCAATTTGGGGCAAGGTTTTTAGAGCGGCAGCAGGGGGGCCGGGGAGTCTTACTGGGGGGTGTTCCAGGGGTTTTGCCTGGCCAAGTCACCATTCTCGGGGGAGGGGTCGTGGGGACAGAAGCAGCCCGCATTGCCCTGGGGATGGGGGCACGGGTGCGCATTTTGGATGTCAATATCGATCGCTTAAGCTACCTCGAAAGTCTCTTTGGCTCCCAAGTGGATTTGCTGTACAGCACCTCTAACCAAATTGCCCACGTTATTCCCCAGAGTGACTTAGTGGTGGGAGCGGTCTTACTGCCGGGTCGTCGGGCTCCCCACCTCGTAAAACGGGAATTGGTCGCTCAAATGCATCCGGGCGCAGTCATTGTTGATGTGGCGGTGGATCAAGGGGGCTGTATCGAAACCCTGCATCCCACCTCCCACAGTGATCCCATTTACATTGCCGAAGGGGTCATTCATTATGGCGTGCCCAATATGCCCGGTGCTGTTCCCTGGACAGCCACCCAAGCCCTCAACAACAGTACCAGCCCCTATGTCCTCAAATTAGCAAACCACGATCTCAAAGCGATCGAAATGGATCCTGCTCTGGCCAAAGGGGTGAATGTGCAGGGGCACCAACTGGTTCATCCTGCGGTGCGGGAGGTGTTTCCGGATCTCGCGGCTGCGGTTGCTTAGGGCGTAGCCATCTTGACTCCGGAGAGTCCCTGACCCTCAGGAAGGGTGCAAGGCTTTGTACTCTGCTCCTCCACTTTAGGTTAAGGTTGCAAGGGGGTGATCTTCAACGGAATCCACACCCTCTATTTCCAGGCAGGAATAGGAATGGTGGTAGGCGGCAATGCTGGGCAATGCTGCCCGCCCCCATAAATCGAGGTGCCCCCGCTCAATCTTGCGTTTTACTTGAGTTTTACAATGTTGTGGATTTGTGGTCATACTCGCAGTGGCAAAACAACTCGGTTAGTGCAGGAATTTTGTCAGTGGCTGGAGGTGGCCCCGAATGCCCGATCCCAAACCACTCAAGCGATCGTTTTAGCGTCCACCAGTGATAACCAATTGGCGCTACGGGATGCGTTAGTCTCCGCCAGTCCTTATTCCTGTACCCCCTACACCGCTAGTCCCCTGGGTTTTATCCAGCGGGAAGTTTTTCTGTTTTGGCCCCTGCTGGCCCAGCGCTTAAATCTCTCCGTATTGTTTCCCCTCCGATTGCGATCGGAAACGGAACAGGAATTAGCGGTGCAGTTTTGGCAACGAAATATCGATCGAGATAATCCCAAGACGGCGTTGCCTCCCAAACGTCTAGAGCGATCGGTGCGCAATGAGTTAGATCTATTTTTCTTAGCCCTGTCCAGTGGCTTGTCCCTAACGCAAGCATCCTGTCCAGAAGGATCCAGTGCAGAACAGTCCAGTTTCGACTCCCGCCTGCAAGACCACGCAGCGGAGGCGGAAGCTTTAGGTGTGAGTGAACTACGGGGTGAGACTTGGGTCGCTTGGCGCAATTGGTGCCTGGAGCGAGGCTTTCTCACCTACAGCATCATCACAGAACTGTTTTACTGCTGGTTATTGCCAGATCCTCAATACCAAACCCGCTTTCGCCAAAGGTTTTCGGCTATTTTTGCGGATGATGTGGATGAATATCCAGGGGCAATGTTAGCGCTCTTTGCATACTGCCGAGAAATTGGTCTGCAGGGCATTTTTACAGAAAATCCTCGCGGGAGCGTTCGGTTGGGGTTTGGAGCCGATCCCTGTGCCTTTGCCCCCTTCGCCGAAACTTGTCAAAGGGTAACCTTGCCCGATCCACCTCAGAGCTTAGCCACAACCTCCGGATTCCTATTTCTCCAACTTTTGCAACCTCAGCCCCCTAGCCTAGGGTTCGAGTGGGATCTCCAGGAAACGCTGTCTGACGCTAGCCCCATTCAGGTCTTGCAAACCACCCTGCGGGGAGAACTCCTGCGCCAGATTAGTACCCTCATTCACCACGGCGTACAACAGGGTCACGTTCAACCCGCCGATATTGCTTTAATTACCCCAGGTCTGGATAGCATTACCCGCTATAGTTTCCAGGAAATGCTAAGTAAACAGGGAATTGATCTCTTTCCTTTAGCGGAGCAACGTCCCCTCATTGAGGTTCCTTTGGTCGGGGCCCTGCTCACGCTCATGGCGTTGGTCTATGATGGTTTAGGCTACTTAGTCGATCGCGATCGGGTGGCGGAAATGCTCACGGTGTTAAGCGATCGTTCTTTCCAGGGAGAAGCCACTATCGATCCGGTGCGGGCTGGACTACTAGCGGATCAGTGTTATGTTCCAGATCCCCATCATCCCCAATTACTGGATTATCATCATTGCCCCCGTTGGGATCGTCTCGGGGCGATCGTCACTCCACAGTACGATCGCATTCGGCACTGGATTAGCCAGCAGCGGCAAGCATTACAACAAACACTCCTCGATCCGCCGCTCCTCCTCGATCGTGCCCTCAATACTTTTTTTACGGCTCAGCGAACCCTCAGCTATGCCCAACTAGCCGCCCTACGGGAACTGATGGAAACCGCCAGCCATTACTGGGAAGTTCAACAACGCCTGGGCATCGATCCTCAGAATCCTGACGAAACCCGCCACGCCCTGCAAACCTTTATCCAACTCCTACGCCAGGGAACGATCGCCGCCAACCCTTACCCCCTCAATCCAGCACAACCTCAGAACGCCGTGACCCTGACCACGGTTTTTCAATATCGCCTGAACCATTGCCGCCATCCCTGGCAGTTTTGGTTAGATGTGGGTTCCCCTCGTTGGTTGCTCAAATCCGGGGGATTGAGTGGGGCAGACTGGTTTCTTTCGAGAAGACCGGAGTCCTTACAGGGCGGGGAGCCATTATCTTTGGGGGAGCTTCGCGTCGAGCGCAATCTCCTCGACTTACTGGGACGGCTAGAGGGTAATCAGCCCCGCTTGTTTCTCTGCCATAGCGATTTATCCACCAGTGGTCAGGAACAAATTGGCCCCCTGCTCCCCTTAGTCTACGCTGGGTTCCCATCCTGTTTGTAGCATTGAGCAATATAGCCAATCCGATCGATAATATCCGCTACATTACTAATGTGAAAACGGCTTTTGTGAGCATCCAACAGATGCCCCTGAAGCTTCAAAAATGACCAGACCTCACCATCGGTAATAATGCCATAGATTCGATCTTGCTGAAACTGTTTTAAAGTGGCATACATTTCCGCCAAACATTGCCCTAATCCTTCAGACAAATTACTTTTTTTGACCTCCACGACGGAAACAATGGGTGGAGCAAAATCAAGATTGTCGAGACTGAGGGCACAGTCATATTTCCCATTGAGGGCATGGGGCAAGTCTGGAGTCAGTTCGGTCTGAACCTCCACCAGCGGTTCAAAAAAAATACCCAAATCATAGGTATCGCTAGCTTCCCATAGAATGTGAGAAACCAGCAAGCTGCTTCGCGTCGCTTCATTATCTGCTGAAGATAGTGTCAGACGAGACTCCATTTTCTCCACTATCCGCTGCAAACGATCGTAAGTTTGACCCGTGGGCTGAAATGCTGGAAATAAATCCTGATCAATTTGAATTTGAATCTTAAAAATGCGCTTAAGTTGAGCAGTTGAGTACTGTTTATAGTCTCCAAAGGACATAATAAAAAGGAGTGGGAGGATAAGGATTAAGTTTACAGACTGAAACAGAAAAGGTATGGCCACTGACCACACCTTTAACGATATTTTGATAATGTAAGCTATTCTTTCATTTGAACGTTCAAACTGCTCAGCTTAACATCTCTACCGCAATCCTAAATGGTTGCAAGTGTGCGCCCGAAGGGCGCACTGTACTGTACATCATTCAAAACTCAAAATTCAAAACTCAAAACTTCCTCAATCGTCCCGACCGCCCAACAAACCAGCCCGCAGGGCAAAGTAGAATAATTGCAAAAGTGCAGACAAAGCAGCCGCCAGATAAGTTGCAGCAGCAGCAGTCAAGACATTGGTCACCCCTAGGGCTTCCTCGCCCGTGACAATACCATTACTGAGCAACAGCTTCCGGGCCCGAAGACTGGCATCAATTTCCACCGGCAAAGTTACTAGGGTAAAAAGGACAAACCCACCAAAGAGAAACACACCGATTTTAGCCAACCCCAAAGCACCGATCGCTGCCCCAATCATGACAATCCACACGCCCAGTTGAGTCCCAATATTGGCAACGGGTACCAAAGTCTGCCGAAACGCCATTAAGGGATAGTGATCGGCATCCTGAATCGCATGACCGACCTCGTGAGCCGCAATGCCCGCCGCCGTTACCGATCGTCCTGAATATACTCCAGGGCTTAAGCGGAGTACTTTTTGTGAAGGATCGTAGTGATCTGATAACACTCCCCCCACTTGTTCAATGGTCACATCCGTAACACCTCGGGCCCGGAGAATCGCCTGGGCAATATCACGCCCCGTCATACCACCATGGAGCGGCACCTGATCCCACTTAGCGGTAGCGGTTTTAACCCAAAGCTGAGCCCCACCACTCAGCAGAAGACCAGCCACCATAATAATCATGTACAACGGATCGAAATACATACGTTCCCTCCAAGATTAGATAAAGCATACCCCTAGGGCAAAATAGCAAACCCTAAATCGGTCAACCCTGGGCTAAAATGATGGACATAATCCAGGGCTGCGGGTAAGGAACACTGTTCCTTCGCCTCTATCATTTTAGTGACTTTCTTGGTGCCTTGACATTGCCGCATCAGGGCAGAATCCGAACATTGCCATGGGTGGGTATCCCTTCACCTTCAAACTTCTTACACCCTCATTAACCTATGAATGAAGAACTGGTTCTCCATATTCTGAATACAGCTTGTTATGGGCTAAACCTTGATTTCAGTATTATTCCCCAGCCTCCCTACCTTTATATTTTTTTCGATCGCTCTCCAGAAGCCGTTCTAAACTATCCCAACCTGACCGAAACCATTCGCCTAGCGGCAGCCAGTGCGGGTTTACCCCCAGAGTATGAATATTTAGCCCTGTATAGCCGTATCCTAGGGGAAGCAGACCCAGACTGGGAAACAGCGATCTACTTGTATCAAGAAACCCAGCCCCAGGACATTTATGAACCCCAGGAGGAAGCAGCCCAGGAATGGCAGCCTGAGAATCAAGAGCTTCCTGACGTTGCAGATGAGCTTGGCGCGGAGTCTGCGGATGATCTTGCCCTGCCAGACCCCGAACCCGCGTCCTCAGCAGCAGACGAGTTTGATAACATTACCGTGGATCCCACGATCGTTTTTGAAGACGATCTCCCCCCTAACGCCGAACCAGCCCTTACGGAGGAATCGGGGGGAAACACTATAGCCCCTATAAAAGATATCAATAATGATCATATAGATAATGAAGAGATCGAGATTGAGCATGATGAGCCTATAGAAACGATCGAATCTTTGCCCCTGCCTCCTCCTCCCCCCAGCCGTTCCGGTAACGCTGCCAAAAAATCTGAATTAACTGCCCCCGTCGAGCCTGTCCCCCAGCCCAAGGAGGATGATATGGCTCAGTTTTACTTCAAAGCCAAACCCAAGCCTAAAGCAGATCCTCCTCCGGCGAATGCAGAAGCAGCAGCAGAATCCGCTCCACTCCCTGCCCCTCAAGTTGCGGTAGAGCCCGCTCCTCCGGCCATCGTTACAGAAGCGGTGAATTTGTCTAGTTATTGCTTTATTCGCAACAAACTTCTGCTCAGTTCCAGCATTAAACCGCCCTCCCCAGAAGTCGTTGAGTTAATTGCCTCATTCCATAACTTCCCGGTTGCAGAACAAAACCAAATCGCAACCTTGCTCGACCAGCTTTATCGACAGCCCGAAAAGAATGATGAAAGTTCTGGAGAGTCAGCTTTATACCAACCCAACGAGATCGATGTTCAAACTTTAGCTACACCGATCCAAGCCTGGTTTCAAGCCGTCATAGCCTTAGATCCAGAGCCCTTCCGTAAATCTGCCATTTGGTTCAGCCGCTACTGCCATAACCCTCAAAAGACGATCGCTGAACTCTCGATTCCTGTGCCCTAGAGGACATTGCCCAGCCTAAAATACCCCCTTGATTGCAGCCACAACAATGCCGATGCCAGACACAATAAAGCCTGAGAGCATCAATAGGGTGCTATTCACCTGCTTGACACTCACTTCAAGTTTCTCAAAGCGATCGTTTACTTGTTGAAAGCGATCGTTTAAGTCCTGTTTCATCTGCACAAAGCGATCGTCCATTTTCTGCTCCATCTGGACAAAGCGATCGTCTACCTTCTGGAAGCGATCGTCCATTTTCTGCTCCATCTGGACAAAACGATCGTCCACCTTCTGAAAACGATCGTCTACTTTTTGGAAGCGATCGTCCATCTTCTGCTCCATCTGGACAAAGCGATCGTCCACCTTGGCAAATTGCTGAAGAACCTCAGCGCGAAAGGCTTGGAGATGGCGATCGAGGCGATCGATATTTTTTTCGTTATGGCGCACACTCTCTTGAAGTGCCGCCACCGTCGGGTCAAGGGCTTGAGTCATAGAGTACTTACCAATTGTCAATTAAAATACACCTTTAAGGGCACCAAGAACGATGCCGACAGAGATGAGAAAGCCTGACAGCATTAACAAAGTTGTGTTTATTTGTTTGATGCTGCTGTCCAGTTGTTCAAAACGATTGTTTAAGTTCTGTTTCATCTGGACAAAACGATCGTCCACCTTCTGGAAGCGATCGTCCATCTTCTGCTCCATCTGGACAAAGCGATCGTCCACCTTGGCAAATTGCTGAAGAACCTCAGCACGAAAGGCTTGGAGGTGGCGATCGAGGCGATCGATATTTTTTTCGTTATGGCGCACACTCTCTTGAAGTGCCGCCACCGTCGGGTCAAGGGCTTGAGTCATTGGGAAGATGAGCGTTCTGGGGATTTAACCTAGTATAACGAGACTCCATCCCCCACCTTACAAACTCAAAACTCAAAACCGAGAACTCAACCCCGCCCCCCTGCCACCTGAAAAACTGTCCCTCAAGGTAGCCAAAAAGAAAATCTAGCGCTATTCTTATTGCTGAGGGGTGAGACTTATGGTTTTATAGCCATGGTTCCATTAGCCCTAATGGTAATTCCTGTAATTTCAGGTGTGAGGATTTCTAATGTCTAATGTATTTTTACGCTCCTTGCTGGTTTCTCCAGCAGTTTTGGGTGTAGCGATTGCTAGCAGCGCTACCGCACAAGATGCTGACACCCTAGCTCAAATCAATGAATACGCGAACGAAGGCGCTGGTCTGAGCCAAGTTCGTTCCGTAAACCAACTCAGCGACGTTAAACCCACCGACTGGGCTTACCAAGCACTCCGCTCCCTCGTTGAACGCTACGGTTGTGTAGCTGGTTATCCCGATGGAACCTTCCGGGGCAACCTCGCCATGACCCGTTACGAAGCAGCCGCCTTAATCAACGCCTGCTTAGACACCGTTAACGAACTGATTGCTTCTGCTACCGCCGATCTCGCTACCCAAGAAGATCTGCTGGTTCTGCAACGTCTGCAAGAAGAATTCCAAGCTGAACTCGCTACCCTCCGTGGTCGTGTTGATGCTTTAGAAGCTCGTACCGCTGAGCTGGAAGCAAACCAATTCTCCACCACCACCAAACTGACCGGGGAAGTCATTTTCTCTCTCCAAGATGAGTTTAGTACTCCTGATGGTTCTCCTGACATCAATACCACCTTTGGCGGTCGGGCTCGTTTAGACTTCACTTCTAGCTTCACCGGCAGCGATAAATTGCGGGTTCGTCTGCAATCCAGAAACATTACCGGTAGCAATAGTTATGGTCCTGGTGCGTTGGAGTACTCTGGCAATAGTGGTAACAATTTTCAATTGGACGACCTCTGGTATAGCTTCAAGCCTACCGAAAAATCCTTCGTCATGATCGGTAGCACTGGTGTAGCTGGTGACACCTTTGTTCCCACCACAGCATGGGAAGGTGGCTCCTTCTTCTCTGACTACTTCGATAGTCCTGCTTTCTACGAGCAAGATGCGGATGAAGCCGGTATTGGTGGTAACTACCAATTCAACGACAACATCAACATAGCTGCTGGCTTCCTGTCTGATTCTGTCGGGCTAGGTGATGCATCCAGTCCTGCTGATGGTGTCTTCCTCTCTAACTGGGCTGGTATGGCTCAGTTAACGGGTACTGTTGGCAAGTTTGAAGGTGTTCTTGCCTACATTCATGAATACCAAGATGCTGGTAGCGGCTTCAGTGTATATGATGGTGTTGGTACTTTGCTGACTGATCCAGGAAGTATTTCTCCTGCTACGAACGAGACTATTGGTATTTCGATGAAGTACGAGTTCTCTCCTCGCTTTATTCTTTCTGCTTTTGCAACCCATGCTTGGACTGACTTTAAGACCCCTGGAGATGTT
>JBEAPM010000346.1:0-3671 GCA_041164445.1 Cyanobacteriota bacterium | reverse complement strand
ATCAGAAAAATTGTGGGAATTCTCTGTAGTATGGTGGAGCAAACCGCCTGATGACGGAACAACACAACTCTTGCACAGAACTCACGCTGCTTCAGCGGGTGGGGGGGCGCTACCGCTTTATCCACAAGCTCCTTCAGGATCACTTTGCGGCACTGACTTGTGAACGATCGTAATATCCCCTGCCCCCCTATACCGTCGTCAGAGGGTGCTAACGCGGTATAGGTTTGCGGGGGAGGATGTTACCGCTCTACGGTCATTTTGATCCAGGTTTCTAGGCTTTGTCCTGGGGCGATCGTCGTGAGTTCTGTGCCGGTGTTCAAGGCATTACGGGGGGCACTCCAAGGCTCTAAACAGTAGAAATCTTTCCCTTTGACGGTCCAGAAAACTAAGGTAGAGAAACAGCGATCGTATTCGAGAATCAGTTTGCAAGACCGGGCTCCATCGGTAACGGTGGCCACCTGACCTGAGATGGGATATAAGGCCATATCCAATTCGTCTTCGTTAAAGTCAAAGTTTCCCGAAAACGATCGGGATTCTCCGGTTGCTTTATCTTGCCATTGGGTGGCGGGAATGTCAAAGCTTAATTGACTTTTATCTGTCACTTCAAAGTAAGGATGGAAGCCAAAGGAACAGGGCATGGCTTGGCTCGATTTATTTTCATAAACCTGGCGAATTTCTAAACTGTTGCCCTGCACAATATAGGTATAGCGCACGCTAAATTCAAAGGGATAGCTACTCAAAGTAGATTCATTGGAGGTCAGTTCAATGCTGAGGGCGGCGGCATCCCCTTCCTGTTGATCCACTACTGTCCAGGGCACGTTACGGGCAAAGCCGTGTTGAGCGAGTTTGTAGGCTTGTCCCCCCACCTCATAGGCATCCTCGGGTAAGTTGCCGCAGATGGGACAGTGAATGGGCACTCCCCCCCGAATACTTAAGGCGGGATCCTTAAAACGATCGCGATCGAGATAGAACACTTCTAAGTCGCCGAGGGCCCAGGTTAAGGCAATCCCGCCTCGCTCCGGAATGACGGCGACACGACTCCCGGAGGTTTCATCTTCCAGAAGATAAGTTTTATACTGTTGCTGTTCTACGGAAACTTTAGCCATACCTTAACCTAACCTTCACTGATTCAGCGGTGTACTCCGCCGCCATTATAGGAGTATTGATCCCCCCTCTCACGGTCTCTATGTCTCAATCTCTGCGGTCAGTGCCCGATCGCCTCAAAACCCCCTTAAAAATTGGTGACCTCACGGTTCACAGTCGGGTGCTGCAATCTCCGCTATCCGGCGTAACCGATCGCATTTTTCGGGATTTAGTGCGCCGCTATGCCCCCCACTCCATGCTCTACACGGAGATGATTCATGCGGGGGAATTGCACTATGGCCGCGGTCTACACAAGGTTTCTGAACTGAGCGGTGAGGCAACCCCCATTAGTGTGCAACTCTTTGATGGTCGCCCCGACTTTATGGCGGCCGCCGCACAAAAGGCGGTGGAAGAAGGGGCCCAAACCATCGATATTAATATGGGCTGTCCCGTCAACAAAATTACCCGCAAAGGCGGCGGTTCGGCCCTCTTGCGTCAGCCGGATCTCGCCGTAGCGATCGTTTCGCGGGTGGTGGAATCGGTGCCTGTGCCCGTCACCGTCAAAACCCGCCTCGGCTGGTCAGACACTGAAATCACGATCCTAGACTTTGCCCGTCGTTTAGAGGATGCCGGTATTCAATTGCTCACGGTTCACGCCCGGACTCGGCAACAGGGCTATACCGGGCCAGCCCACTGGGACTGGATCCGTCGCGTCAAAGCTGTCCTCTCTATTCCCGTCATTGCCAATGGGGATATTACCTCTGTGGACTCAGCGCTGGCCTGCCTAGCGCAAACCGGAGCCGACGGTGTGATGTGTTCCCGAGGCACCTTGGGCTATCCCTTTTTAGTGGGGGAAATCGATCGCTTCTTGAAAACGGGTCAACCCCAAGCCCCCGCAACGATCGCGGAGCGGCTAGACTGTGCCCGTGAACATCTCATGGCCCTGGTGGAGCAGCGGGGGCAAAAAGGCATTTTCCAAGCCCGGAAACACCTCGCTTGGTACTGCACTGGCTTTACGGGAGCAGCGGCATTGCGTGAACAACTCACCCAGCTTGACACCCTCGATCAGGGTCTGCAGTTATTAGATGACGCTCAATCTGGGGATCTCCCCTAGTCCCCCTTGAAAGGGGGAACCGGCTCGAAAGTCCGGGGGATCTAAACCCTTTGCCGACAAGCTCAAGAGGGGGATTCCGGTAAGTCCTTCGCTGACCGATCAGGGTTTTCTCACCTCAACCGGTATTCCGCATGCCCGCCGCAATTCCATTGATGGTGAGCAATGCCCCCCGCAACAATTCATTTTGGCTATAGCGGGAGCGAACTAAGCCTTTCGATCGCTCTAGCTTGTGTTGCCGGAGTCGTTTCAACAAGGAAACTTGCAAGAATCCTAAGGGCACGATCGTTCCGTTCCGCAGTTGAACCGATCGCTGCAAAATGGGATCTCCATCCAGGAGAGATTGGTGCTCGGTGATGGTCAGGATTAACTCTTTGGTGAGGTGATATTCCGCCGCAATTTGATCAAAGACTGCACTAAAGCGATCGGCATCCTGCGGATCCGCTAACTCTCGCACATAGTGACGGGCAATCTGAAGATCCACCTTAGAAAGGGTCATTTCTACTTTGGAAATCACCATGCGGAAGAAGGGCCACTTGTAGTAAAAATAGCGGAAGAGGCGCATATGTTCCTCGGGTTCCTGATCGAGGAATTCCTTGAAGGCTGTGCCCACGCCGTACCAGGCGGGCAGCAAGAAGCGGCTTTGAGTCCAGCTAAAGACCCAGGGAATCGCCCGCAAGCTACTTAAGTCTCGTTTGCCCGATTTACGACGGGCTGGACGGGAACTAATTTGCAGTTGGCTAATTTCTTCGATGGGGGTGACTTGATTAAAGAAGTCTAGGAGATCCGGTTGCTCGTAAATGAGATTGCGATAGTGCTGGCGCGATCGCACGGATAATTCTTCCATGATCTCATTCCAGGGATTAATATCATCGAAGCCGCTCCCCAGTAAGCTCGATTCAATCACTGCGGTGGCGATCGTCTCCAGGTTATAAATGGCGAGTTCTGTTAAGGAATACTTGGAGGCAAGCACTTCCCCTTGTTCGGTAATTTTAATTTGACCGTTGATGCTCTTGGCGGGTTGAGCCAGAATCGCTTCGTAGGCTGGGCCACCCCCCCGACCTACGGATCCTCCCCGTCCATGGAAAATGCGCAGGGAGAGGTGGTAGTTCTCTGCCACTTTACTGAGGGCTTTTTGGGCTTTGTGAATTTCCCAGTTGCTGCTCAGGAAACCCGAGTCCTTGTTGCTATCGGAGTAGCCCAGCATGACTTCCTGTAGCGGCCGTTCTCTGAAGGGACCTCCCTGTTGTTGTTGGGCGAGGCGATCGTAACCACCGGCTAAGAGGGCACGATAGAGGGGCAGTTTGAATAAGTCATCCATGACCCGAGGAGCCCGACGCAGGTCTTCTACGGTTTCAAACAGCGGCACAATTTGTAAATGGCCGACCCCCGTCACGGGGTCATATAACCCCGCTTCTTGGGCTAAGAGCAACACTTCAAGGACATCACTGACATCCTGGCTCATGCTAATGATGTA
>JBEAPM010000345.1:0-6892 GCA_041164445.1 Cyanobacteriota bacterium | reverse complement strand
GCATCCATTTTATATAAACCGCTGCCGCCAATAATGCCAATTCTAATGGGATCCATATTCTTGCCTTGCTCCTGAGACAAACTTCCCCGGCATCATAGCCCAGGACGGGATCCGTTTTAAGCTCTTTGCCTTGGCCCGTTCAACCCCTAGGTCATGCGATTGTCCATGGCCCAGCGGGCTAGCTCGGTGCGGTTGTTTAAGCCGGTTTTTGCCAACATATTCGAGACATGACTTTCGATCGTGCGTTGGCTGACCTTGAGACGAACCGCAATTTCTTGGTTTTTCAGACCCTGAGCCACTAAATTCACAACCTTGGTTTCAGTGGGGGTCAGTACCACCCGCTTGGCAAGGCGAATGGGCGGCAAAGGTGCCCCGGACTCCTGATAAGGCGCAGCCCGTTGCGTGCTGATTCGCTGCGTATGGCGTAGGGAAGATTCCACCTGGGCCACTAACTCTTCCGGTTCAAAGGGCTTAACCATATAGACATCTGCCCCTTTTTTTAGACCTTTAACCCGATCCTGACTTTGACCTTTAGCGGAGAGGAATAAAATAGGAACCCAGCTTAAGCGATCGTCTTCCCGCACTTTTTCGACAAAGGCATGACCATCCATTTCTGGCATCATTACGTCACAAATAATCATGTCCGGCAGAAATGACTCTAAGCGTTCCAAGGCATCTCTGCCATTTTCAGCCGTGAGGACTTCATAGCCCCGAAACTCTAAATAATCCTTGACTAGGAGGATCATGTGGGGATCATCATCAACTAATAATAATTTTTTAGCATCCATCACTTGCACTAGCCTCTCCCGTCAAACTTGAGATGATGTAGGTATGGGGCACCTCGAAAAATCCAAAACTGAGTTCCTATTTCTACGCAGTCATAGGAGTTGTAGCGATCGGCTGCGCCGCTCGCCACCGCCATTCATCGAGGTACCTTATCGTTGCTTACGTAATTTTGTAGGTTAGCATGAAAATATAGTTATAAACACTATCGCTATAAATACGTAACCCTCCGCAATTATAGCGATCTTGGCGACCAACTTAATGGCAGAGTACGGCGCGAAGCGCCGCACTCTGCCATTAAATTTTTCCGCTTTCAGTGGAAAATCGCCATCTTTGAAATTTGTAGGTTAACCCGCTGGGAGTGAGACTTAAGTTCCCTCAAAAAGTGCAGTCTAAATGCCCCTCAACTTAAGGTTTAACGGCTAATTCGATTTAATAACCACAGCGAGGCCACTAACCCTACAAAGTGAGCAGTGGTGGCATTTGTGCTAGCCTGCACCACAAACAAATCCAAAGGCTGTACCAGTTCTTGTTCCTGCAGCACAATCCCGGACTGTTGAAATGATTTAGCCACCAGTGACCCTACGATCGCTTGGGATCCCAGAATGATTAAGACCATGCCAATCAGATTGCCCCAGAGACCTTGCCGAACAAGTTGCATCGCCTCTGCGCGGCTAGGACGGGCGGATTCATCCGCAGCTTTGAGATTACGACCCAAACGGGTATAGCGAAAGGCCCAAAAGATGGAAACGTAAAGGGCACATAAGCTGGCGATCGCAAAGAGGAAACCTACCCCACTGCCGGGATTGGAGCCCGTGGAGCGACCAAAACTAAAGGATGCAAACAGCAAAATAATACTGGCCACCACCCCCAAAACAATTTGTACCCAAAAACTAATCCAGCCCACTTTGCGGAAGGTTTCACCAATTTTTTGGATACTTAACTTATCAGTCATCGCAATATACCTTTCAGAGATTGTTCAGGGCGGATAGTGTTAGCAGGGTCTCTGCTCCGCACTATACTGAAAAACCAGGTCAGAGGGCAGGAAGAATCTCAAAGTCCTGGGCTTGTAAGCCCTTGCGCCAAAGAATAAGGGCATCTTCCCCAGTTTTTTGATAATACCCCTTCCGGGTACCGATCGTTTGAAACCCAAATTTGTGATACAGAGCCAGAGCAGCCCGATTTGTTACACCCACTTCTAAGGTGGCCCAAGATAAACCTCGCTGCCGTGCAGATTGTAACAGTGCCGATAAGAGTTGAGTGGCAAAGCCCTGGCGACGATGCTCAGGATGCACGAGCAATAAGGTAATGTGGGCTTCATCTAAAATAGCCCACAGACACCCCAGGGCCAGAACCCCCTGATCCGGGGCAGCGGTAATGACCAAGAGATCGCTATTGGGACTCTGGACTTCTCGCTCGTACCCATCGGCGCTCCACATTCCCCCTAAACACAACTGATCCAAGGCAACCGCTTCGGGAATTTGAGCGATCGTTAGGGGCGAAAGCGTATGTAGACTAGGGCACGTCATCAATTCAGTCCAGAAGCCTTACGGTATCGACATGAGCCGCATCCGTCCCCGTCTTACAGCTAGGGGCGAGATAAGCACAGCATAGGCATTTTATCGCTCACTGATGACAGGGACAACTGTAAGGATGGGCTGCGAACATGCCCCCCTGCGCAACGAGCACCAAGACGAGGAGCCCGTTTTGTGGGGATTGCCCAGCAATATCGAGATAAATATTCAGTTCTGCTCCGTTACTTTGGCTTTCCACTGAAAGCGAGAAAATTTAATGGAAGAGTGCGGCGCGAAGCGCCGCACTCTTCCGCCTTAAGTTGATACCCGTTACTTTTGGGGAAAACGGGGTAGTTCAATGGCAGCCAGGGAACCTCGTTTCTTGGGTGGCCGTAGTGGATAGACCAGGGGAGAGGGCCAACTGGGTTGCAGGTTCAAGGAGGGGGAGTTGCCCAACAATGGATTAGAAATTTGTTTGCGAACCCGCTCCGGCTCCTCCGGCACGATTTCCTCTGAGATGGGCGAGACGATCGATGCTGCAGGTTCAGCGTTAGGATGCTGCAGGTTCCAAGAAGCCTTTTGGGCGGGGAAAGAGATAACCTTCAGGTCTAAGGACGGGGCAGAAGACGGACTTTCCTCTGCTACGCCTCGTGCTCTGGATTCTTCTGGTGCCGATGCCTCCGCACCCCCCTCAGCATTTTTAGCTAAACTTTGCCAGAGTTCATAGGGTTGTTCCGGGGGGACAGCAGTGGCAGGATTGGTTGATCCGGGTGCGGCAGATTGCGGCAGGTTAATCACCGCCTGTAGGGCTGCATCTAGATTAAGGGGATCCACCAAAGTAGGAAGGGAAATTTTGGGGGATGTTTCTGCCCAAGAGGGTTGCGGTTCAGGGGAGGGATTTTGCCCCGTTACGGTCTGAGCGCGGGAGGATTGATCCGCCTCCCCTGAGTAATCAAGCTCCTCTGCAACGGGCGGTTCCCCTAGGAGTGAGGTGGTGATCTCTGGGCTGTCTAGAGGGGTCGAGCTTAAAGAGTTCGAGCCCTCGGGGGGACTGATCCCGGAAACCTCCGATGACGCTACCGGCTCGAGGACGGGATCAACGCTTGCCACTGCTTCTGCGGCTAGAGACGACGTGTCGATCGCTTCTAGGCGGGGGGCTGCGTCTGAGAGGGGATCTGAAATTTCAGGGGAGGTGAGGCTAGGGGCGGAAACCTCCGTGATTTCTCCCTCCTGAGGATCTAGTGCTGAGGGTTCCATCCACTGGGTCACTTTTTGCCAATTGGCTTCCGGCAAACTTTCATCGCTTGCCTCAGTTGCAGACCAGGGTTGCACTGGGCTGGAACGGGGAAAGAAAGTTACTGGCTCAGGCAAGGCCGGAGCCGTAGGCGACACCTGGGTGGTTTCTTCTGGAGGGGCTTCTGTGTCGGCAGGGAGGGGAACCGATACTTCTAAGCAACGTTCCAGAGCAGCCTTAAACTGTAGGGTATACCGCTGCTGACGGCTCAGTCGGGTTTTTAAGGAGCGACATTCATTCTCTGACTGCACAAGCCGCTGAGTTTGATCCGCAAAGCGTTTTTGCAGACCGCCATACTCCTGTTCTAAGTAGGAAACTCGTTCCTTGGTATTGTCTAATTGCTGAGTGAGGGTATCTACCAGAATTTGCTGCTTCTGCACCTGTTGTTGCGATTCCTGCAGAGCGCGATTGAAATGGGCTTCGAGACTGCTGCTAGAATCTGCTTTTTGGCGCTGGGTTAGCAGGGCTTCCAATTCCTGAGAGCGTTGTCTTTGAAATTGCAGAGCAGTTTGACATTGATTTAAGGATTCTTCCAGTTCACCAACCCAGTCCATCAATTGTTCATTCTGTTGCTGAAGGTCATAGTATTGCGGGGAAGCAGCAATTTCAGCTTGACTGAGATCCGAGGCCGTGGCGGCATCTGAAGCCAACCGGAAAAACTCGGTGCCGGTCATGCCCTCTAATGTTGAGGCTTGCTGAGAATGCTCTGTCACTGGTACCGGCGTGATCGACAGATGGGGAGGGGTCCCCGTTTCTGCCGCTAGCTTATCCAGATCAATGACCCAATCTGCTTCTGTCTCCGGTTTTGGAACCCCGGAGGTTTTGTTCGCGTCACTCATGAATCCTTACCCGCTCACAACCCAAAGTCCTAGTCGTTTAAAGTAACACCCATCATAAAAATATCCATCCTAAATCCTCGGATTAGGGATGAATTACGTGAGATACTCCAAGCAATATCTGGAGCACTATCCCATAAGTTTCCCATATTTTGTTCTAATGTAAAGGGAACTTAACGTTATTGAATCTCTGCTCAATGGGGTTCTCTTGCCGAGCCTAAACGTAGGGACAAAAGACTGTGAATGCTACGCCACTCCTGATCGGACAAAGGCTCTAGGATCAAGGGAATCTGGAAACAATGGCTCGCCGCGTCAATCAAGGTGGAAACGATCGTCTCGGGAGAGGGCACGGGGGTCTTTTCCGGCAGAGGGGCTAGGGGGGAGCCAAACACAAGCTGCCACAACTCCGGATCGGGACAAAGCCGCATGGTGCCATGCTGCAGTACCACTTCTGGATTGCCCGATCGCCAGCGCTGCGCACTACCAATCCATTTACACCCATTGTTTAACTGCAAATCGGCTGAAGTCTTCAAGGCAAAGCAGTTTGCAGTCTGCTGCTGAGCTAGCCGGTCAGGACGATCGTTTCCATAGGTTAAGGGAAAGCCGAGCATTTCCCATCCCTGTTGCAAAAAACGGCAGAGGTTGCGGTACGTTTCAGAACGATTGGGTTTGCCCAAGGGCAGAGGAGCCGTGACCAAGGCATAACATAAATCCCCTTGGTGTAGTACGCCTCGGCCTCCCGTGGGACGGTGGATTAACGGCAGGGAATGGTTTTGCCAAGTTAAAGTCTGCCAATGGCTGGGCCAGTGTCGCTGTCCATAGCCTAGGGAGAGGGCCGCCGGTTGCCACTGGTAAAACCGGAGCACCATAGACCATTGCTCAGGATTGTAATGGGATAGTAACCATTCATCGATAGCCATCTGCAGGTCTCCCGAATTAACCATCAGGGGAAGAAGGCGGCCGGGTTTGAGGCTCATGGCATAGGGTCTAACTTCACGGTCTAACTTCGTAGTCTCACTTTGTGATCTAACTTCGTAGTCTCACTTTGTGATCTAACTTCGTAGTCTCACTTTGTGATCTAACTTCGTTGGCTTTCGCGGCACTTCACCACTAAACGACGATCGGGCTCTTTGCCTCGGCTATAGGTTTCAATGTCGTCAAAATCCTTGAGCAACGAGTGAACCTGTCGCCGTTCGGCGGAGGAGAGGGCGAGGATTTCTTGCTCTAAGCGACTAAAGCGGGCCTGTTTAACCGCATCCTCTGCGATCGTCTTCAGTTCCGCTAAACGGCGATCGCGGTAGTGATTGACATCGACGGTGAAGGGCATTTTTACCCCTTCCTCAGACTGAAGATTGACAATTAAGCTAGTGAGGTACTGAATAGAGTCTAAAACCTCTCCCTTCGTACCAATTAAGGCTTGAATAGCGTCGGGACTCAGGGAATCCGTAGAGATGGTCAACCAGCCTTCTCGATCGTGATCATGATCATCATCCACCCGCACCGTGGAGGCTTCGCGGATTTCTGCGCTAACCGCTGCTTCAATCCCCATCTTAGTTAATAATGTGGTGACCCAAAGCTGAGCTTGCTCTAATAAATGAATTTCAACTTCTGTAGACATCTGAGAAACGAAGATTAAATAAGAAAATTAAAATAGTGGTGTAGGGTGGGGCACACCACTGGATCGCCCCACCGCACAACCGGATTCGTCCTGAGCAATACTGTCTCGAGCCTTATTTTTTCTTGGTAAATCCATCGCTGGATTTATTATTACCACGGCTCGAAGACTTAGGGGTTGGCTTGGGTGTTGACTTAGACTTACTTAGCTTTGGGCGGGGGGATTGAGGGGTAGATTTAGCATTGGTGGTTTTGCTGTCCTTCTCCTTCTCTTTACTGGCTTTTTTATGGGATGCGGGCTCAAAGGGTAAACGGTTTGCTCCGGTTTCTAGGGCCAGTTGTCGCTCTTGATCATCCACAATTTTTTGCAAATTCTCCGGCAGGGGCTCCTGCATCAGGATAAAGGTTTGGGCAGTTTGGAAAATGTTGGCAATCAACATGTACATCAACACCCCTGCTGGTAACGGGAAGAAGAGAAACATCCCCGAAAAAATCAACGGCGTGACTTTATTGACCGTATCCTGTTGAGGATTAGCGGAGGCTCCTTGACCGGAGAGGAGTTGGTTGACAAATAAACTACCGCCGAAGCCCAACACCATAATTAAGATATCCCAGTGAATCGCACCGGTTTCTGCATCCCGAACCCCGACTTCTCCTAAGGCCTGAATAAAGAGGAAGCCACGGCTAGCTGCTAAGCCCTTTAAGGTTGCCTGGACGGTAATATCTCCGGGTTCTAAGGCAGTAATGACTCCAAACTCGTCAATGCTGGCCCGATCGTCTCCTTTGGTAATCGTCCAACGGGGGCTCAGTTTTGTATCGGGATAGTCCTGCATGAGTTCCCGCAACGGCTG
>JBEAPM010000344.1:0-9115 GCA_041164445.1 Cyanobacteriota bacterium | reverse complement strand
GCTAAGGGATCGTTATGGGAACCGCCCTGGGGTTCGGGAAGAATTTCATCTAAAATGCCCAAGGACTTGAGATCGAGGGCGGTAATTTTGAGGGCTTCGGCGGCTTGGCTGGCTTTTCCTGAATCTTTCCAAAGAATGGCTGCACAAGCTTCGGGGCTGGCGACGGTGTAAACGGAATGTTCAAACATGAGCAGTCGATCGCCTACACCAATGCCTAAAGCGCCACCGGACCCCCCTTCGCCAATGACGGTACAGAGAATGGGTACTTCAAAGCGGAACATTTCCCGCAGGTTATAGGCGATCGCTTCTCCCTGCCCTAATTTCTCTGCTTCCACCCCGGCCCAGGCTCCAGGGGTATCGATAAAGGTAATGATGGGCAACCTAAACCGATGGGCGTGTTCCATTAAGCGAATGGCTTTACGGTAACCTCCAGGGGAAGCCATGCCAAAATTTCGCGCGATGTTATCTTTGGTGTCCCGGCCTTTTTGATGTCCCAGAAAGACTACGTTATAGGAACCCAGTTGACCAATCCCGCCCACTAGCGCTAAGTCATCAGAGCCACAGCGATCGCCATGCATTTCCAACCAATGATCGCTAATACTTTGGATGTAATCCAGCGTACTGGGGCGGCGGGGATGACGGGCCACTTGGATGCGCTGGGATGGAGAGAGACCGCTAAAAATTTCTTGACGTAACTGAGCCGCCCGACTTTCCAACTGTCGAATTTGCTCCGATACATCTACACCGGGATTTTCGTCTGCTAACTTCCGAATTTGCTCAATGCGAGCCTCTAGCTCTACTAAAGGCTTTTCAAAATCCAGAAAAATAGGCTTTCGTTGAGAACTAGACATGGGAAAGAAGAAGGGGTCTGAAGCCGTGCTTAATGGAGGCAGCGCCAATTTGTTCCATTTTTTCCAGGGTGATTTGATTCCGTCCCCAGGAAAAGTTAGTGTACCACTTCTCAAATTCCAAAAGCATAGATTCTGCAAAACAGGCGAAGAGCTGCCGAGCCGGAACATCCATGTTGACAATTTCCATGATTTTCCAGCTAATATCCAGAGAATGCTCCACAATGCCACCGTTGAGCACAAAGACTTCTGGATGCTGCACTTGATTGCCCAGGTTCTTGGGGTAGCCGCCGTCAATCAGAATGCAGGGTTTGGGTAAGCGCAGGGGATCGAGCACCATCCCTTTGGCCATGCTTGCCACCCAGACAACGACATCCGCTAGGGGAAGGGCTTCTTCAAGATCTAAGACCTTACTGTGGGGAATGGTTTCGGCTAACTCATTTAAACGATCGCGGTTGCGAGCGACGAGGGAAAGTTGTCCAACCCCGGTGTTATGGCGTAGCCAATTACAAACCGCACTACCAATGTCCCCGGTTGCCCCCACCACCGCTACACTCAGCTTGGCCGCCTCTAGCCCTAACTGCTTGGCGGAAGCTTCCACTTGACGGCAAATAATGTAGGCGGTGTGGGTATTACCGGTGGTAAATTTATGAAAATCCAGGGTGATATTGCGCACCTGGGGCATACTCGCCAGATTAAAATTTTCAAAAACAATGGAAGAGAAGCCGCCGAGGGCTGTAATATCAATGCCATGCTTTTGAGCGTGGGACATGGCATTTAAAATCTTGCGGGTGGCAGCCTTAATGCGGCGATTTGCTAACATTTCTGGCAAAAAACAAGACTCTACATATCTCCCTTCAATGGTTTCTCCCGTCGCGCTGGTTACGGTAATCTCGTCAACAATTTGAGGGGGGGCGCTGCACCAAAAATCTAAACCTTGATCTGCGTATTCCGGATAGCCCAGATCTCTGGCCACTGCTTGGGCGTGTTCTAAACTCGTAAGATGACCGATTAAACCAAACATGCTTGTGATTAAACTGCCTTAATATCGATAGGATAGCCGATCCACCACGATAGATTCGCAGCGGCTTCATCATCATATCCCCTTCGTTGCTTTTTAGGGAATTTCTCAGAACATCCCCCTGACCGTAGAATGTCCGAATTTGCAGGAAAAACCATGAACAGAACAGTGCTTTGCCTTTGCTCACAGGGCGTTTACCCCGAAATGAATCCTGAAATTTAGGCTCACAACAGTGCTGGCATCCGTATTTACTTGTAGTCTATCGAACAACTCTGATGCTTTTTTAAAGAGACACTAGACAAACTGTCTTGATGTTTATTTCTGCGGATATGTTGCTTCAGTCCCCTGCGCTACCGACGGTCTCCCCCAAGCTGAGTTCACTTATTCTGCTCTGCATAGCCTTGTTGTCTGTTTCCTTTGCACCAATTTTTATTCGTTTTAGTGAAACAGAATTAGGCTCTTTCGCCACGGTCTTCAATCGTTTTGTTGTCTTTTGCATTGCGTTTGGAGGAACCCAAATCCTTATCCGCCAATTTAGTCTCAAGAGTTCCCCGGTTTCTCTGTCCGAAGTTGAACCGGCTCATTCCTGGCTATTGCTGGTGGCAACTGGGGTTGTGGCCACCCTCTCCCTGGCCCTCTGGGCGATCGCTTTGGAATATACGACGGTGGCCAAATGCATGTTGTTGAATAATCTGACCCCGATTTTTACTAGCTTAGGCAGTTGGTTGGTGTTTCGGAAGCTGTTTGATCTTCGCTTTGTATCGGGGTTGATCATTGCCCTCGGTGGAGCGATGAGTTTAGGGTTGGCAGACTTTTTTGGCAATAATGAGGGACATTTACTGGGGGATTGCTATGCCTTGCTCTCGGCGGTGTTTCTGGGGATTTATTTTTTGTTAGTGGAATTTCTCCGGACTCGTTATAGTGCCACCACGATCCTGCTCTGGCGATGCAGTGTGGGCTGTGTCCTTCTAGTACCGATCGTTTATTTTGCTGAAGGTCAATTTTTCCCCACCACCATCCCCGCCATTTGCGCTGTGCTGGGCTTAGGAATCGTGAGTGAAGGGCTAGGGCAACGGTTGTTGGCTCAAAGTTTGAACCAATTCTCTTCTAGTTTTATTGCCCTCTTCCTGTTATTAGAGCCGATCGTCAGCGCTCTGCTGGCCTGGGGAATTTTCCAGGAAGCCCTCAACCCCACCACCTTACTCGGGTTTGTGGTGATTCTCTCCGGCTTATACCTGGCCCAATCTAGTAACTCGGCCCAGCAGGATTTAGCAACCGAAACGGTGCCGGTTCAAAATTAAGAGGTAGGCGCAGGGTAAATGCTAGGGTTGAAGGATTTACGGGGTTCAGCGGAAGAGCAGCAGGAGCGATTGCAGGCTGCCGATCAGGAACCCCAAAATGCCCCCGAGGTTAACGATCGCTTGGAGTTCACTTTTAACAATGCCTTGGATGGCCTGTTCCAGATTTTCCGGCGGGGTGGCTTCAACGCGACGGATAATCACTTGTTCTAAATTGAGGATGGAGATGATCTGCCCCACGATCGCTTCTAAGTCTTTTTCGAGGTAGCGATCGAGAATGAGGGCTAACTCCTGGCTCACGACTTCCAGAGAAGAATCCATAATGCTGGAATGTTGGAGCCGATTAATAATGATGTTCGCTAGATTATCCCATTCGATCGAGCGGCTCAGTTCCGATAAAACCTGCTCACCTCGTCCCACCAGGTATTCCCGCACACTATTGCCAAAGGTCACCCGCAGTTGCCGCACGGTAGATACCGGTAGATTTTGCAGGGAAAAATTCTGTAGTCCCTCTTTTAACCAGAAGCGAACCCCCAGAGACTCAATCAGTTCGGCAATCAACCGATTGCTTTCTTCCTTTTCATCCAAACAGTAACTTCTCAGGCGAGTTAGGGCCATGCGGGTTCCGAATACATTGGCCAGAAACCAGTAGGTTCCGGAGGTTTGCTGCCGCAAGCGCTCATCAATAATCTGAATATTGCGATCCGTCAGAAAATCCACTAAGGCCTGTCTTAGGGTGTTTGGGGGCAGGATAACTTTGAGGAGCCAGGTTACCGCTTGGCTCGCTTGGACATCGTTGAGGCGAAAATCAATTAAAATGCGATCGAAAATTTGATTGAGTTGCGCTTCCAGAAAGTTATTCTGTTTGGCGAGAACCTGAATGAGACGGGGCAGGGATTCACCAAATAAATCCTGAAGAATATTCGATAAAATCGATGATGTTTTCTGATCGTTCCCTTCTCTAAGTTGATTTAAGGCTAGTTTTAATAACCATAAAATTGCCGATTGGGTTCGCTCCGTTTCAAGGAGTTTTCGAGTCAGTTTATTGAGTTCATCAGGGGTCAGCAAAGAGCCCATAATGGCATCGGAAATGCGGCGGGCTAGGCGATCCTGATTACTGGGAATGAGTCCGGGTGTAAAGGGGATTTTTCGTCCAAAGAGGTAACGAGCCCGATAGGGACGAAAGAGCATTTGAATTGCTAAATCATTGGTGAAATAACCAATAATCCCCCCCGCAATGGGAGGAATAAAATAATAAGCGATCGCTAGGAACTGACTGAGGTTCACCTGTAGCGCTTGGATAAAGTCTGGATTGAAAATCTGACCTAACATTGCACCACTAAAACTCCCATTAATCCTCCCAGGAGTGGATAGTGAATCGCTTCACGGAATCCGACCTGTTGGGCCAGTTGAATCTGCTCAAATCCCTGAGGAAAGCGATCGAGGCTGGGCAAAATATAAGCATATTCCGATTGTAAGCCCAGATTTGCCGCACTTGTCACCACTTGGTTCTCTAAAAACCAACGTTGAAACGTGGCTAACCAGGGCTGAGTGGGACGATGAAAGTCAAGTAACGCTGCTTTTGCACCGGGCTTGAGCACCCGCTTTAACTCCTGTAACCCCTGGCGAAAGTTAGACCAGTTCCGAAAGCCATAGCCCACCGTAATCCCATCAAAACAACGATCGGGAAAGTCCAGGTTTAAGGCATCTCCCACCTGCCAAATGATGCCAGCTTGAGGAGCCGCTTGACCATGATTGGGCAGATACTGGCGCGATCGTTGGGCCGCGATCGTTAATAATTCCTCAGCAAAATCAACGCCATAGACCTTTCCCTGAGGGCCCACCCGTTCCGCTAAGAGAAAGGCTAAATCACCACTGCCACAACAGAGATCTAAATAACACCCTCCGGGCTGGGGATTGACCCACTTTACGGTCATTAATTTCCAGACCCGATGCAAGCCCAAACTAAATTGATCATTAAAGCGATCGTAATTGGGGGCAATGCGATTAAAGAGGGATTGGACTTGATGAGGGTCTACCCCATCCTGATTGAAAGCGGTGACCACTGGATCCGTCATAACTCAACCCCAATGACCTGCAATTTCAGGGCAGCGCCAACCACAAAGGACACGGCAACCCCCAAACAGGATCCGGCTAACACTTCCAGGCGAGTATGACCTAACAATTCTTTTAACGGTGCTTGCAGTTTTTCTTGAACCGCTTGCAGTTGGGGATCCTCTAAGATGCGATTGAGGATTTTGGCCTGCTCTCCGGCAGCTCGGCGAATGCCGGCCGCGTCATACATGACAATGATGGCGAAGATGCTGGCCACCGCAAATTCGTTACTATCCCAGCCGACCGATTGACCAATACTGGCGGCTAAAGCTGCCACTAGGGCGGAATGGGAACTGGGCATTCCCCCAGTTTCCACCAAAACCCGGAAATTGAGACGTTGATGTTGAATAATTTCCACCACGAGTTTGAGACCTTGCGCTAGAAAGCACGCAATGAGGGCGGTTACAAGAACTTGATTATGAATCAATGCCAGCATGATTTCCGAGCAGTCACAACAGTCCGATCGCTTCCTCTGGAAAGGTTTAGGGGCCTGGTTCCCGAGTCAGTGTTTACCAAAATACCATAGCGCAGTCCTAACTCTGCTGTCAGAGCAAGGCTGCTGAATCTGGAGCGTATCCCTAGATGATCCGGTGAGAATTGCGGTCTTGCCGCAATCTTTTAGCGTTCTAAAATGAGGGTTACCGGGCCGTCATTGTCAATTAAAACCTCCATCTGGGCTCCAAAGATGCCTGTTTCCACCTGGAGGTTAGGGCGGCGCAGTATTTCGACAAAGCGATCGTAAAGGATTTGGGCCGTTTGGGGCGGTGCAGCTTGATCAAAGGAGGGACGGCGACCTTTGCGGCAATCGCCATAGAGGGTAAATTGGCTAATGACCAGTAAGCCTCCTTGAATATCCACCACGGACTGATCCCAGCGATCGCTGGAGGCATTGGCAAACAATCGCAAAGATAAGCACTTCTGGGCCATCCATTCCAAGGTTTCGGGGGTATCGGTGTGGGTAAGACCCACCAGCAGATTGAGCCCTCGATCGATTTTGCCGACGATTTGACCGTCTACGATCACCTGCGATCGTTTGACTTTTTGAAGAATCACTCGCATCAGAATCTACCCTAATTTAATTTACGAGCTTGCCACTGAAAAGCCCGTGACTAGGGGCTATCATCATTTAGCGCCCCTAGTTATGTTTGCTGGAGCGGGCGCGGTAACCTTGATGTCGCAAGGCTTCTAGACCTAATTGATGACGCGCCCTAGGGGGCTGTCATCATTTAGAGAGGGATTCGGCGGGTTCCCCATAGGGGGTGGAGTGGAGGCTGATCGGTTCCCCTCCTTGACGCGATCGTCCCATTTCATGGAGCAGAGTATAAAAACAGGGAATAATAAAGAGGGTCAGTACCGTTGCCAGGGAGAGCCCTGAGAACACCACAATGCCTAAGGGTTTGAGAAATTCTGCTCCTTCACCAATGCCTAAGGCGAGGGGTAAGAGTCCCAAGACGGTGGTGATGGTGGTCATCAAAATGGGACGGAGGCGCTGGGGAGCGGCTTTGAGCATGGCGGTGCGGTAGTTGACCCGCTCCTGTTCTCGAATTTGATTGGCTAACTCCACCATAATGATGGCGTTGTTGACCACAATACCCACTAACAAAATGGCTCCCACAATCACCGTTGCACCAACGGCGGTTTGGGTCACATACAGCCCCAAAATCCCTCCGGCTAGGGCAAGGGGCACCGTGAGCATAATTACTAAGGGATCAATGAGGGTGTTGTACTGCACCGCCATAACCACAAACACGAGGAAGGCAGCTAAACTACCGAGAACTTTCAACGATGACTGAATCTGGCGATTAGTAGCAGCGGCGGAACTGGGTAAGCGGCTGACATTGGGCGGTAAGTCTACAGTGGCCAGGATGGTCTCCAGTTCGGCTAAGGCATCCCCTAAGCTGACTCCTTCCGTCAGACTCCCTTCAATGAGTAAAATTTGCCGCTGGTTAATGCGCTGAATTTCCCCAGGAGCCTGCCCCATGGCGATCGTTGCCACATCCCCCAGTTGCACTAACTGGTTCGTCTCGGTAAAGAGGGGCACTTCCCGTAACTGCTCCGCCCGCTGAATCGTACCTGGCTCCAGTTGAACCCGAATATCCACTAAACGATCGCCCCGTTGCAGTTGGGTGGGGATCGATCCACCTAAGGCAGTTTGAATCGTTTCACCGATGTCTTGGGCGGACAAGCCTAAGGCGGTGGCCCGTTCCCAGTCCGGAAAAATCTGAATTTCAGGACGGGGGGGAGCAGCATCGGGTTCGTAACGAGCTAAGGTCGCCTGGTCTTCTAACGCCGCTAAAATGGTTTCTCCCGCTGCTGCTAAGCTGTTGCTGTTGTTGGACTGCAACACTAGGTCAATGTCATCTCGGCTGGGTGAGTTGTTGAGAATCAGTCCCCGTACTGAATCTGGCCGGGCCCGAATGGAGGTATCAATCAGTCGAATCTGCTGACTAATCTGCTGGTTAACCCGATCGACATAGGCCGCTAGGTCACTCTGGGGCTTAAGGGTAATGGTACTGGAACCCCGCAGGGCATCCGTGACCGTGATATTGCCAAAGAGGGAACCTCCGGAGGTGGAAAAGACATACTCTGTTTCCGGTTGCTCTGCCAGAATGGCTTCGATCGCTTTCATGACTTGGCGATTTTCCTCCAGGGTCGTACCGGGGGGAAAACGGGCAAAGATCTGGGCTTGCCCCGTGTCAATTCGGGGTAAAATCTCCTGGGGTAACCGGTCTGCCATCCACCAACTACCGCCCCCAAAGAGGGCAATCACCAGCACCAAGACTATGACGCGATGCTGGAGAACCCATCTCAAAAAGCGGGCATACTGCCGGGTCACCTGCTGAAAACCCCGCTCAAACCAGGTTAAAAAGCTGAGCCGTTGGAGGTTACTGGCGGTGGGGATTGCTAAAAGGCGAGAGGCTAAGGCGGGGACAATGGTGAGGGCAATGAGGAGAGAGGCCGCAACGGCAAAACTAATGGTCAGTACCAGTTCACTGAAAATCAGGGCAAGGAAGCCCCCAATCAACAAAAACGGTAAGATGACCACGAGGTTAGTGGTGGTGGAGGCCAGTAAGGCAGACTCCAGTTCCTGACTACTCACTTCTGCCTGACGAATGACTTGGCGTTTGGGGCCAGCGATCTGTTCTGAGCGATCTATGCCATTTTGAGACGATCGACTGCCGTTCTCATTATGACCATTCTCACCATAGCCAAGGGGAACAGATTTACCATTAAGGTCAGATCCCATTAAGTTCTGCTCTTGGCGACTAGCCTGCACCCCCTGCACAATGTTTTCTAACATGACGATGGAGTTATCTACCACAATCCCTACCCCCAGAGCCAAGCCCCCCAAACTAAAGACATTGAGGGACAACCCAAAGAGGCGCATTAAAATCAAAGCCCCTAGGGTTGCTAGGGGAATGGCTAAGACAATAATCAGGGTTTGGCGTAGGGATCCTAAAAACAGCAACACCGCGATCGCCGCCAGAAGGGTTCCCGTCACTCCAGCGATCGCTACGTTTTGGATGGCACTGCGAATAAACCGCGATTCATCTAGGGTTGCGGTCATGTCTAAGCCCTCGGGCATTAAGTTAGACCCCTGTAAGGCCTCCAGTTTGGCTTTGACCCCATCCACCACCGCAACGGTATTAGCATCGGGCTGTTTCTGGATACTGACTTTGACTGCAGGTTGACCATTCAAGGTCACTAAAACGCGCTCTTCCTCTGTCCCATCGTAAACCTCCGCAATATCCGTGAGGGGAATGGTGCGGGGAGCGGTGGCACTTCCCACATTGAGGCTCAAGTTCCGCACTTCATCAGCGGTTTGAAATTGC
>JBEAPM010000343.1:0-5348 GCA_041164445.1 Cyanobacteriota bacterium | reverse complement strand
TGGGGGCAAACTCCCACTGTTCATTGCCATAGGCCCGATACCACTGGTTAGAATCATCATGCCATTCATACTCAAACTTTACAGAAATAAAATTGTCCATAAAGCTCCAGAGCCACTTCCGTAAGCGATAATCAAGTTCTTTATTCCACTTCCGAATTAAAAATTGACGGACTTCTTCTCTTCCCGTTAAAAACTCAGTTCGATTTCGCCAAACGGTATCAACGGTGTAGGCTAAAGCAACTCTGTCCGGATCACGAGTGTTCCAGGCGTCTTCTGCTGCTTGCACCTTTGCTCGAGCCGTTTCTAGGGTAAAGGGAGGGAGAGGTGGTTTCGTTTCATCCATCGTTATTGCTGTGATTATTGTGCGAAGTTAAAGATCACCGTAACGCATAAAAGAAGAGTGCTGAAACCTTCAACACTCCTGAATTTTATCTAAGTTTGGCTGCCTGCTGAAAACGCAAAATAAACAGCCAAAATCTATACCTAAATTAGTGACAAGCTACACCTAAAGTCGCATGGCGGCCATGGTGCATGGCATTATGGGCGGCGGGGTATGCAGAAAAATAGAGCAACCAAAGACTCAGGGAACCCAATGCCAGAAATAAGAAAATTTGCACTGGTACAGATAAAACTAGTTGGCGGGTACGGGCTAAGGGAGAAACTGAAATGCTCTGCATGAAAAGTACCTCAAAATCTAATTTGTAGTTGAATTTTTGTGCTTTCCATAGAAAGCCAAGTTGATATTGCTCTAAGCACCTAAGCACCCCAAAAAATCCATCAGTGAGTGGTTACCAACTTAAGGGTGGAAGAGTGTGACGCTCCGGGCCACACTCTTCTATTAAATTTTTTCGCTTTCAGTAGAAAGCAAAGTGACTTGCTTTTTCTAGGGATTAATTAGGATGATAAGCGGCTAAGCCACCCACCATAATTAATTGATCGAAAGTCCCAAAAGTTGCTGGTAATTAGGCTTAAGAATTTACCATTTTTTGTAGGGTAAAAACTTACCGCACATAATGACCTTAACCCGATCGCCCTTGGGATCCTCCTCTTTCTCAACATCTAAAGAAAAGTCGATCGCACTCATAATGCCATCTCCAAATTTTTCGTGAATTACTGCCTTCATAGGCATTCCGTAGACCTGCATAATTTCGTAAAAACGATAAATTAAAGGATCCGTTGGAATAACCGGTTCTAAGGATCCTTTGAGGGGATAGTCCGTCAATTCCCCAACCAGATCCGTGGATAAACCCAAGACCGTGAGTAATTTTTCTGCTTCTTCAGGAGATGCACTAGCTTGGCGATAGATGACTGCTGCAATCCAAACATCATCACGACCGACTGCTTTTTCCAAGTCTGCAAAAGAAACGCCCTTAGACTTTTTTGCTGCTAAGAGTTGTTCAGTAATTGCTGAAATAGCCATAGAATTCAGAACCTCATTTGACGTACAGAGTGGTTTCAAGATTGATCTTTAAAACCTTAAGTTGGCGTTTTGACCCTCGCTGCTTCAACAGCTCGAGTCTCTCTAAATAAATGGCTCTCCATCTCTGCTTTGAGAGCATGGTAAGCCGGATGTTGGTCGATCGTTTCCCGATTTCGGGGTCTAGGAAACGGCACTTCCAAAACTTCATCAATTCTGGCAGTGGGGCCACGAGTCATCATGACAATCCGATCGGACAACAACAACGCTTCTTCAATACTATGGGTAATCATAATGACCGTCTTTCGTTGTTGTTCCCAAATGCGTTCAATTTCATCTTGAAGGAACCCACGAGTCAATGCATCTAATGCCCCAAAAGGTTCATCCATGAGGAGGATTTGAGGATTAATAGCGAGGGCTCGGGCAATGCCAACCCGTTGCTTCATCCCACCGGAAATTTCATGGGGGTGCTTTTTGGCTGCAGCTTCTAAGCCCACTAATTGCAAGTTCTCTGTAACAACCCTGACCTTCTCCCGTTTGGGCAGTTTAGGGAATACGGTTTCTACAGCAAAGTAAATATTTTCTTCAACCGTCATCCAGGGCATTAAGGAATAGTTTTGAAAGACCATGCCACGATCGGGGCCAGGGCCAGCAATGGGTTTACCATCGATTAAAATTTCCCCTGAGGTGGCAGCAGACAGACCCGCAATAATATCCAACAAGGTTGATTTACCGCAACCGGAGGGACCAATGATCGTGACAAAAGTATTCTGCTCAATTTCAATATTGATATCCTGGATAGCGACAAAATCCTTGGAAGCCTTCCCCGTAAGCTTATCAAAAAGCCCTTTTTTTCCAGGAAACACTTTTGTGACATTGCGAACGGATAAAGTCCCTGCAGCATTAAATCCTTGAGCAGAATTGTCGGAATCAATGGTTGGTGTGGGCGCAATACTCATACTTTTTGTCCAAAGGAAACAAACTTTTCGAGGGCCGCGAAGATATTATCTAAAATTAGACCCACAATACCAATAATAAAGATGGTGACCAAAATATTAGGAATGTACAGATTATTCCACTCATTCCAAATGAAATAGCCTAATCCCGTTCCCAGTAGCATTTCTGCGGCAACAATCACGAGCCAAGCAATGCCCATGCTAATCCTCAGTCCAGAGACAATGTTGGGCAGTGCAGCCGGAAGAATAACCTTGAGAATAGTTCTCATTCTGGAGGCATTCAAGGTCTTTGCCACATTCAAATATTCCTGGTTCACATTGGCAACACCAAAAGCCGTGTTAATTAAGGTGGGCCAAATGCTGGAGATTAAAATAATAAAAATCCCAGTCTGTTCCGAATCTCGAAAGATATATAGCCCTAATGGCAACCAGGCTAAGGGGGAAACGGGTTTGAGCAATTGTACGTAGGGATTAAAAGCCTTATACGCGATCGGAGAAATGCCGATGATCACTCCAAGGGGAATGGCAATGATAGAGGCAGAAATATAGCCAATTGAAACTCGTCTGAGACTAATGAGTAAGTTCCAACCGATACCCAGATCATTGGGACCATTGTCGAAGAAGGGATGGGTAACCCACCACCATAACTCTTCTAAGGTCTTGGAAGCGGTGGGCATTCCCTGGGCAAACCATTTGAGATTTGCACCTAATTCCCAAAATCCCAAAAATAAACAGAGTGACAGGAGAAACAAGCCGATCGCTAGTATATCTTCATTGAAAAAAAACGAGCTTTTATCTTTTTGCACTGGATTGTCCGAATCGCTGAAAGCCATATCCTGAAAGCAATATATAAAGCAATACTTTGATCTAATTTTGTGATCTGTTTTGGCTAAATAAAGGGAGAGAAATTAGCTTATGACTTCTCCCCCATTCTGCCTGAGTATCCCGACAACGGGCTCCATAACGTTATCAGAAACGTCACCGGATCCGATATCTAAGCCCAAAGGATTGCTTAGACACCATATTTTTTGATTTGCTCATCCACATAACCTTGGGAATTTTCAGGATCAAACTCATCAAACGCTAGTTTCTCAATCCGATAAATTTCTTCGGGAGGCGTTTGTCCGACTTCTTCTGCTAATTCTCGGGCTAAATCAGTCAAAAAGATATTTTGACCCACAGCATTATAGGTTTCGGGGGTAATCTCTTGACCAGCTTTACCGTCACCTTGAAGATCCCAGCGTACTAATTGGGAGGAGATCCAATTGGCAAAACTCTGCCAAGGATAGGGATCAAAATCAATACGATCGGGAATGGCTTGGGTATTTCCTAGACCATCTTCAAAGTTACCCGTTAAGACCGCCTGAACCACTTCAACGGGTTGATTTAAGAAGGCCCGTTCTGAAATAGCTTGAGCAATTTCTGGGCGGTTTTTAGGATCACGGGCATAGCCAGCCGCTTCGATAATAGCTTTATTGAGATTGCGGAAGGTATTGGGATGTTCTTCAATCCACTGATCACTGGCCGCAAAGGCACAGCAAGGATGACCTTCCCATAAATCCTTCGTCAATTTGTGAATAAACCCAGCCCCTTCGTACACGGCCCGTTGATTAAAGGGATCGGGCATGAGATAGGCATCAATATCACCCGCTACTAATTGGGCAATACTGTCTGGCGGGGGAACCGGACGAATTTTGACATCCACATCTGGATCAAGTCCCCCTGTGGCGAGGTAGTACCGTAATAGCAAATTATGCATGGAGTACGGGAAGGGTACCCCGATGGTGAATCCCTTGAAGTCAGCGGGGCCATTAACTTGCCCTTTATAGCGTTCTGCAACGGTGATGGCTTGTCCATTAATGTTTTCAATACTGGCAAGTTTGACCCCAAAGGAAGCAGACCCCAGTCCTAAGGTCATGGCAATGGGCATTGGAGCCAGCATGTGATACGCATCTAGTTCACCAGCGATCGCTGAATCTCTGACTGCACCCCAACTGGGCATTTTCACCACTTCTGCCTTAAAGCCATATTTTTGGTAAAAGCCCAAAGGCTCAGACATGATGATAGGCGTAGCACAGGTGATGGGAATAAAACCGATTTTCAATTCTGTCTTTTCTAAGTCTGCAACGGGAACGGGGGGTTCTCCCGGTGCGCCGGCCGGGGTAGGCGGTTCAGTGGGTCTTTTAGCGCAGTTAGCGAGGGTCACTAAGGCTGCACCTAAAGCCAAATTTTTAACAAATTCCCGACGGGTAAAGCCACCATTACGAATAGAGTCTGCAAAGAAGAGACCGGCTTGGGCACCAAAGGCAGCGGCAAAAGCATTCTCTAATCCCCCCGCTTGCTTGGCAAGTTCTAACACTAATCTTTCACGCTTAGGGTCGCCTTTCCCCGCCATCTTCAAAAACAAGGTTTTACGAAGCTCATAGGCATTAACCCGATCGGCCACATCAAACTGTTCTTGCTTATAAAGCCCCATCTTGGATAGATCTTCCACCATGTCTAGGGGATCCTGAGGCATGGTTTCCATGAATTGCCAGTGGTCTGCAGTCATGTGCATACCACCACAAATCATGCAAGCAAACTGCAGGTCAGTAAGCTCACCACGATTACAATTTAAACTATTCCACTTGGATGCAGATGAAGTTTTTGTTGATGAAAACATGACTCTATCCAGGTAACTTTATGCAGTGACAGTGAACAGCTTGTGGGTAGACCAGAGGCTCATTTCTTGTTGTGACACGATCGCCTTTAAGCTTCTGTCCAAGCTAAACGGTCTCAGATCGAACAAAAAGTATCAATGGCTACCATTTAATTTAAGGAAGTCAGAATTTCCTCACGTAAGGACTTTATGGGTTTCATGGGACGTTGCTGTGTCGTAACTACAACTTACTATCCCTCGTCCCTGCGCTTCCCCTGCTTCATGCAACTCATACAACAACGCCGAATTTAGGTAGAATACAGCAATCCTAAATGGG
>JBEAPM010000342.1:0-20192 GCA_041164445.1 Cyanobacteriota bacterium | reverse complement strand
AAAGCGATCGTCCACTAAGGTTCGGAAAAACTCAGGATCAATGTTGTCCTGTGCGGCCTGTTGCAGCAAGCTTTGATCCCGTTTCCATTCTCCAGGGGCGGAGGGAGTCGGGGTTGGGGTTGGGGTAACCGTAGGAGTGGCATTTGGCGTGGGGGGATTCTGGCCAGAGAGCCAACTGCGAACCCCCACCCAACTGCCAATGCCGATGGCGAGAATAAAGAGAAGAAAGGTAATTAAAACCGCCGGATCCCATTGGCTTTTTGGAGCAGGAGCACCTGACGCTGCCGTGAGGGAGGACGCATCGCTAGCGGAAGGACGAGGGGGATAAGGCTGAGCAGTCGCAGCTGCGATCGGTTTTTGGGGCGATCCCACAGCGATCGTCGCGGAGGTAGTCGGATAGGCCGGGGTTTGATACCGATCGCTCGCACTCGATGGCGTGGAAGCGCTGCTATTATTGCCATTGAGTGCCAAGAGTACCGCCGTGGCGGAGGGGAAACGATCGCTCGGCCGATAGACCAATAAACGATCGAAAACCGCCGCTAAATTAGGGCTAACGTTAATCCACGATCGCCATTGCCACTCCAGGGTATTGGGATTCAACAACGCCTGAGGTTCTTGACCGGTTAATAACACCAACGCCGTCACCCCGAGGGCATACAAATCGCTATGGGGGTACACCAAGCCCTGTTGCAATTGTTCAGGAGGGGCATACCCTACCTTACCCAACCGGGTAGACTCCACGCTTTCGGGGGCCATTTGACTAAACTGAGACACCACAGAAGCCGCCGCCTGCTTTACCCCCCCAAAATCAATCAAAATGGGTAAACCATCCGCTTCCCGACGCATGAGGTTATCCGGAGAAATATCGCGGTGAATCACCCCATTGGCATGGATATAGGCTAAGACCGGTAAGAGTTGTTGCAACAGTTGGGTGACTTCTGCCTCAGAGAAGGTGACCCCCTGCCGCTGTCGAGCCAACAGCAAATCCCGGTAGGTTTGTCCTTGGATGTAATCTTGCACCAACAACAAATAATCCCGATCGTTGTGATGGGTCTGAAATAACTCCCGAAACCGAGGAATTTGAGAGTGTTCTAGGCGATATAACACCCCTGCTTCCCGTTCAAATAAATCCTGAGCTTTTTGGAGATAATCTGGATGTTGCACCTGGGGGGCAAATTCCTTGAGCACGCAGGATTCATTAAAGCGATTGCTATCGGATGCTAGATAGGTTCGGCCAAACCCTCCTTGTCCTAATGTACTGACGACACGGTAACGGTTGGCTAAAACAGCACCAGATTCAATTCCCGGTGGGGTATACCCTGCAAAGAAAGAGCCCGAATAGGTCATAAAACGCTAATCCTAATTAAACGCAGCCCGTTGACTCCGGTATTCTGCATATTCCAAATTAGCTTGGTAAATGGGAATGCGCTGCTGAGCAATTTCATAGCGGGGATGATCCGTTGTCACGGCCTGCATTCCTTCCATCGCCGTTTTCCATAATTTTGCAATGTCTAGCCATTGATCATCCTGGGTTGCATTTTGACCTTGGTGGGCAGCGGCAGTCGCGGCTTCCACCGCTAGCCGGAAGGGATCTTGCGCGGCAAATTGTTGCTGCTCTGCATATTGTAAGTTACGCCGATATTCAGCTTGCTTATCTTGGGCGAGTTGAAACTGAGGATGGTTCTCCGGAATGGTAGACAACACCAACAGGGCCGCCTGCCAATGTTGGATCACCTGGTTCCATTGTTCCGAGGTTTGAGCCATTTGGGTCAAAGTTGCAGCGGTGATCGCCTGATCGTAGGCCCGCTGTACCAAGTTTGCCTTTGTCTGCTTCTCAACCTGAACGCTGGCGTTAAAGGAGGTGGCATCCACGGCTTCCTCGTGGGCAGCCCAGTAAGAGGCACTCACCCCAGCGACTAAAATTCCGCCAATCACACTGGCGGCAATGGGTACCGCACTGCGCCGCGGGGCACGACGACGACGGCGAGAGGGAATTTCCAAGGCATAGCGAGGCTGGGGTTCCTGTGTATGTGCCTGAACTTGCAGTTCCTGGACTTGCGAGATAGGCACCAGGGTGCTGGTTACGGGTTTGGGCTGTGCGGCTAAGGGCGGCGAAGCGATCGCTGCGGAGGGGGTCGCTTCCCTGGCCGTCTCCGCGTGCAGCGGATCCGGAGCTTGAATGAGGGCCGGCACAATTAAGCCTAATTCCTTGGCCGATTCATGCTCTAGCCAATTTTCAAATAACTCATTCAACAGCGTTTGACGCATTGTCTCGGTTAATTGAGCCGGAATGAGTTGATCGAGGCGAATGATAATACACTGCTGCCCGAGGATAAACACCGGAGCCACTTGACCGGATTGGAGCCCCCGTAGGTGTTTGGCAATTTCTGGATGAAGCTGACTGAGGGGCAGTGGCCCCAGTTTTCCCCCTTCCCGAGTTTCTCCGGACTGGGAATACTGTTTCGCCAAGTGTTCAAAGCTGTCTTCCTGGTTCTGAATCCGAAAGTAGAGTTCCTGAGCCAGGCTAGCATCGGGGGTCTGAATCAAGGAACACACTACTTGATCGAGATCTTGACGGCGCTTTAAGAAATAGGACTCTAGGTTGTTGCCCCAGGACTGAACTTTGAATTTTTCCACCCGGAGCGATCGTAGGGCCAACAGACTTAAGCTCTTGGGATCTAGAGTTTGGTATTGCCGTTGTTGAGCAATCCCTTGCACCGCTGCATTCAACTCTTCCACGGTATAGGAAACCTCTTGCAAGGCATCCTCCAGCACAATATCCCGCACAAACTGGGGGAGCAGCTTAGAGGTAGACAAATACCGAAAGACTTGTTCTGGGGTCAGTTCTCGCTGGCCAATGCGAAGGGTGGGCACTGGAGATGCAGCGATCGGGGGGGTAGCAGTAGGGTGGGGAAGCGTGGCAACAGTCATAGGTCAAACTTTGACGACGTGTTTCTCGGAGCAGATGCCAGTAAAATAGCATCACTCTGAATTTATGGGTACCCTAGACCCTCTATTTTGGCAAGCAATTTAAGGGAGCAGAGTGCTGCGATCCGAGTTGGACTCTGCCATTCAATTTTTTCGCTTACAGTGAAAGCGTGGAAAGTTTTGATTCTCAAGTGATTTTCAAGAGGGTTTTAACCACCGTTGGGCTTGTTGTCGGAGTTGACTCCAGGGACTTTTTGGGGTGGTCAGGGGTTGGCTAGACCGGGGGGGAGGGGTTTCGCCGTAATAGCGGTAGTATTCCCAGACCTCATAGTAGGGAGCCCCTGGCTGCATCTTAATACCGGCCCAATGGACATAGCGGAGGCGTTTGCCTTTGTCGTAAAGCACGGGAGCCTCTGACTCAATCCGCACTTCAAAATGGGGTGATCCGCCCCAATTTCCCGGTTCATTGTCCAAGTGTAGGGCTAGGTTGAGGCGTTGGGGTACGGCCTTGAGAATCATGTAATTAATAATAGGTTGGTCTGAGGTTTTTTCGGAAAAGTCGAAATACTCAGGATGCTCGGCACACTCTCGAAAAATACTGTAAATCTGATCTTCAGAAATCAGGTTCTTTTTGGAAGCCCAAAAGCCGCAATTAAAGACAGATTGAGCCTCTGCTTCACTAAAGACTCCGTTGCTAAAAACTTGAGGTGTAAAGACGTTCTTAATCCCGCCTTTATGCTGATAGTCACAGCTTAGGAAGTCATAATTCTTGAGGTAATCTAGGTTGTCAATAATTTTTTCAAAGACAACAATATCCGTATCAATATAAAGGAATTCATCAAATAGTCCATACCAACAGGCTTGCTTACGAAATTGGTTCGATCGCGCAAAAAACTTAGTACCAAACGTGTCATGCAGACGATGGGAAATCCGATCGACTAACTCTAGATCGGGATAGACTTGCACACCAAACTTTTCACCCGAAATCTCCGCTATTTTTTGATAATTTTCATCATAGGGAATTAAAACGATCGGTGTGTCCGGGTCGTGAAGGCGAATACTATTGAGTAGGGCAATGGCATCATCAATCACACGATCGTTTCCCAAAATGTAAATGCCACGATTCATGCTGGATTCTCTCCAAATAGTGTTACAGATGGCTTTCCACTGAAAGTGAAAAAATGGAATGGAATGACAGAGTATCGCACTCTGCTGCCCTAAGTTGATAGCCTTACCAGTAGAAACTAACGCCAGGTCGAAGCCGATCGGAGACTGTCGGGAATAGCGGCTTGGGGTTCAAATTCCAAGAGAGTTTCAGACACCCCCAAATACCCGGAACCGGCAAAGGACAGGAGCATTCGGTTGAGGGCAAACCAAACTTCTTGTTCAAATTGCCAGTCTTGATCAAACCGGGCCGACCCTGCGATGGATTTGAGTGCCCAAAAGTAACTATTGCGAACGATCGATCCCCCTTTTTTATAACTCGGCAGATCTTCAGAACAAATATAAAGAATATCCTGCTGGATAAAAGCTCTCATGGCTAGGGTAAGCATTTCCTCCTTTGCAGTTCAGATGGACACCTCGATTACTCGATGAATGGCGGGCGACGCAATCGCTTGCTACAATCCCTATTTTTGGCTTTCCACTGAAAGCGAAAAGATTGAATGGAAGAGTAGGGCGCTTCGCGCCGCCCTCTTCCGTCTTAAGTTGGTAACCCTATTTTTGAAGAAAAAATTTTGAATTTCCCCGGTGCTCGTGAGGCCGTTTATCCTCCAGCCGGATCCGTGGGCGGAGCGGATAGGTATACCCCATGCATCGATGAATCCCTTAAAAACGGGCTTTGACCTTACTGCTAAATCCCGAGGCTTTGAATTGCTTGAGTTGTAAAGGGGCGGGCTGATTGGCAGGAATAGAAATGCGAATTTCAAAGGCTTGATCCCCCGGTGGAATTTCCGCAATTGAACCGACCCGCGTGCGGTTTTGGAAAACGCTTTCCCCATTTGCGTCATAAATGCGCCCATAAACGTCCGCATCATAGACGGTTTTGTTTGTTGTATTATGCGCGATGCCATGTACCAGAAAGCAGTGAGCAGGCTGGGTGAATCCACCACTGGTCACGGCTCCCCAGCCAATCTCTGCCGGGCATTCCTCCGCAGACAAATCCGTAATGGCAACTTGGGTAAGGGCTACGGCAGGCGCATTCCACCCCAACGCTGCCCAGGCGATCGTCATCAGGAGGAGGCAAGAGCAGAAGGATTGGCACAGTCTCGACAGGACGATCGACCCGCTTAAGCGGGGTTTCTTTGGGTCAATGGGCTCAGTCCGCATAAAGCTATTCCTTAAGGGGTACGTTGCAAGTCAGGGCGTTCTTCCGGCAAAATTGCTCCCTGCACGGGGCAGACCTGGAGACAGATGCCACAGTCAATACAGGTCGCAAAGTCAATCCAATACCAGGCAGTCCCTTTGCTGTTTTTACCCGGGCCTTCATGAATACAAGCCACAGGACAAGCTTCCACGCAATCTGCGATGCCTTCACAAGTGTTGGTAACGATCGTGTGGGCCATAGAGTTCTCCTGGTTTTTGAATTAATAATAGGATCTGCTGAAGTATTCGCTGGACAGGCAATAAGGGAAATTAGAGGAGGCAGCGGGTACTGTGCGACTACCCTACCGCCTGAAATCTGATCCGTCTGCTTACGGCAAAGGCAAGTAAAGTTACCGGGACTATTATACTGACACAGCTTACCCTGTGCCGATGAAGAGCCTTAAAACTCAACGTCTTCCTCTGAATCCAGGGAATCCAGGTGAAGCAGTTCATCATATTTACTGCGCACCGCTTGAATATCTTGCCAGGTGAGCCACTTGGGGCTGCCTTTTTCACGGGACTGGTTCCTCAGCAAATAAGAAGGGTGAAAAATGGGCATACATAATCGTTCTTTCCCTTCGCCATCCTGCCAGGGATACCATTTTCCCCGCAATTTAGAAATCCCTGCCTTGAGGCTTCCTTTGTTGCCTAAAATGCCTTGGACTGCCGTCGCACCCACCAACAGGATCAGCTTCGGATCCATGAGACGAATTTGTTCTAGAAGATAGGGCAAACAGGCAGCCATCTCACTGTTCTCAGGCTTACGATTTCCGGGTGGACGGCATTTGACGACGTTGCAGATATAGACATCTTGAGCCGGATCAAAATTCACAGAAGCCAAAATCTTATCCAGGAGTTGCCCTGATTTGCCCACAAAGGGCAGACCTTGCTCATCTTCATGTTGGCCTGGTCCTTCACCAATCAGCATCAGGGATGCTTGGGGATTTCCCCGTCCAATTACTGCGTTGGTGCGACTTTTACCGAGGTCACAGCGTTGGCACCCCCCACAGGGTTCCTGTAACGCCTCCATGTTTTGAAAAGTCCCTGGGGGGATAGGAATAGCAGCGGAAGTGGGAATTAAACTGAGATCAACCTGAGGCGTTGAGGCTTCTGAGCCAGCGGTTTCGGGCAGGTTAAAAAGGCTAAACTGTTCGGAGTGAGTCATCCAAAACGAGAATTAAATCCAGCGATCGGTCTTAGTATACTCTGTCCCCCGCCTGGAACCAAACCCTTACTTAAGCTGACGAGGGGTATTGGCACGATTCAAGCGCTCTATCTGTTCGAGGGCCCATTGGGCTGTTTCCTGTACTTCTGGATCTGGATTCTCTAGGGCATATTGAATCAACTTACTCGCTTGGGAAACCATTTCATGGAGGCGCTGTAGGTCTCGAATGGCATTTTTCCGCACTTCTGGATTCGGACTATCTAAGGATAGGGCTAGAGCTTGTTTCATAGGTTTAAAGGTTTTTGCACCAATTTCACTAATGGCTGCCAAGATTAGGCTTTGTTCCTGGGAATCGGCGACGGGAAACAGTTCCATTAACGGCTTCATGGCGCGGCTATCGGCATGCTGCCCCAATTCCCAAACTGCTTGACGGCGCAGCGCCACTTGATCACTGGTTAATTGACTAATTAACTCTTCAACTTTATCCCGGTGGGACATTCGAGCAAATTCCGGAGTTGCCAATTCCGGGGTAATCAAGGAGGATCGATCTTTGATGGGATAGGTAATCGCCGTGATCCCTTCCGTGGAAAAACTACCATCTTCAGGAGGTTGAGCATTGGGGACAATCTCTAGGGTTTGCCGGGCCACCACCGAAGGATTGGCCTCAGCATTCTCCGCTGGAGCGGAGGAGGGGGGGGAGCCTTGACGCAGGATGCGTAGTAATTTTAATAGAAAGGCACTCCCCAGTCCCAGGAGAGAAATCCCCAAAAAGGCACGAAAAACGAGGAAGGGGAAATTAGCTTTGGGTTCAGAACTGGTCTTGTCTAGGGTTTGAGCAACGGCAGCGGGAGGGGTAGCGGCTTGGGCCGGTAGGGTCACGGCGATCGAGTCAGGACGATCGGGCGGTAGGCTCAGTTCTTTTAAATCTGCTGGGGCAATCTGCGGCTCCGGCGTGGACGGGGGAGAGAGGGCAACGCTGGAAGCTGTTGGACTAGGAGTCGGTGCAGGCAGGTCAACTTGAGACTCTTGGATAGAGCTGAGATCAAACGCTTTAATTTGATAATCGGTAATGAGAACGTCCCAGGTGGCGGTGGTCATGACCCCATCTATGGTTAATCCTCGCCGTTCTTGCAAGGTGCGGACAGCAGCGGCAGTGGATTCCCCAAAAATACCATTGGGTGGCTCGGACAAGTATCCTAATTCCTGGAGATAAAACTGAAGTTGTTGGACGAGAGGACCCTGATCCCCCACTGCTAATTGAGGACGATCCACGGGGGTGGTGGTGGGAGCAGGAGTGATCTCCGGTAAGTTTACGGGAGGCGTTTGGGCTAAAACCCCCAAGGTGCTCCAGAGCAAGCTCGTTACGCTAATCAGTCCTACCGTAGATCCCACAACAGAACAAGGCATTCCCTTGCCTCGTTGTATTACGAATCCGAACGGCCATCGTAAAAATTGTGGAAACGATCGAAGGAAAACCATGCCCTTTTTGGTTGGTTGGGGTTGTGAGCGTTGTGTCTAAACACCGGGAGATGCTAAGAATCCGTGTGGGAAGTGGAGGAAGATGCTTCTCAGGCGGTTTGCCGTGACCAGCTTCAAAATAACTTCAAACCACCATCAGGCTGATTTTGCTTGAGTTTACACGCAAAGCTGACCTAAGTTGGTTGAATTATACCAATTTCTTTCTGTAGTCAAGGACATCTCGATTCCCATCTGTCGTAGATCAACGTCTACAATGTCAGCGGAGTACTTCTGCAGAAACATCTTAGTTTACGATCGCCATGAATAGCGCCCCTAAAAGCTTAGATTCTCAAGGTTTAGATTCTCTAGGCGTTCCTCTGCATACAGACCGGGGGCATACCGACCAGAGACATACAGACCGGGGACACCATGCTTCTCTAGAGCCTCGGATTCACCCGGAAGCCCATCCCCATAGTCATATCCATGATGAGGCTTCTCTACGGCGGCTGATTAATCGCCTGTCCCGTCTAGAAGGTCACATCCGAGGTATTAAAACGATGATCCAAGAACACCGGCCTTGTCCTGAAGTGTTAACTCAGGTGGCAGCGGTGCGGGGCGCTTTAGATAAGGTAGCCTGTACAATTTTAGATGAGCATCTCACCGAATGTGTGGTACGAGCAGCTAAACAAGGGGATACCGCTAAAATTGATGAAGAAATTGCTCAATTACGATCGGCCCTCAAACAGTTTTTTTAAAGGGTTCACCCCTGGGCTTTTGACTGAAAGCGAAAAAATTTAGCAGAGTGCAGCATTTCGTGCCTCACTCTGCCGCCTTAGGTTGGTAGCCCACCCCTGCTACCGAAAAAGTCTTCACCTGCTATTGACTTGGGAGCCGAATTTGTCTGCCTCTACCCTTTCTGCCTCAGCCCAGCCCGCTCTATCCTTGCCGGCCACCACTGATCCCAGGATTGCTCAGCATGAAGCCTGGACAAAGTTTACGATTTTAGCCGCCAGTGCCTTGGCTATTTTGCCCAGTGCGGCGGTGGCTCCGGCCTTACCGGCCCTCCAGGCTTATTTTACCGCGCTACCGGACTCTACTGGCAGCCACTGGGCGCAGTGGTTCCCTTTTTTTCTCAGTCTACCCTCCTTGGCCATTTTGCTAGGGTCGGTACCGGCAGGGTACCTATCCGATCGCTGGGGACGGCGGCCCCTCTTGCTGGGCTCATTGCTCCTCTTTATTGGCTCAGGCTCCGCTGGCATGTTTCTCACCCAGTTACCGTGGTTGTTTGCCACGCGGATTACCCTGGGATTTGCGGTGGCTGGGGCTATGACTCCGCTAATTGCCTTAGTGGGAGATTATTTTAACGATCGCACCCGAGCGGTACTCTTGGGCTGGCAGTCCGGCAGTATTGGTCTGGCGGGGGTGTTAGTCTCCGGTGCGAGTGGAGTCTTAGCGGACTGGAATTGGCGCTTTTGTTTTGCACTGTATTCCATTCCCCTACTGCTGTTGCCCTTGGTCTGGTGGTATTTGCCCGAACCCGATGTCCAGAAACGAGATCTCCCCGCTCCCGCGTCAGATCCATCCCAGGGGAGCGATCGTAGGGGTTCTGTGCCCTGGAAAACCTTGATCACCATTTATGGCATCGAAACCTTGCATATGGTTTGCTTATTTGTCACCCCCGTGCAACTCCCCTTTTATTTTCAGCAGCGGTTAGGCTTACCCGCCATCCTCAGCGGCTCAGCGATTGGGGCATTATCCCTCACCCAAGCCATTACCTCATTACTGTATAACCAGGTGCGGCAGCGTCTGCAGCTAAACTTTTGGGGCATTGTGGGGCTGGCCTTTGGTTTAGCGAGTTTAGGCAGTAGTGTCATTGCGATCGCCCCTAATGCGGTGGTGTTCTTATGCGGACTGGGGGTGACCGGCTGTGGCTTTGGGTTGCTCTATCCCAATAGCAAGCTCTGGATTACGGAAATTGTGCCACAAGCCTCTAGAGGCCGGGCGCTGGGCGGTTTAGTGGCTGCCTTCGATTTGGGGGTCTTCCTCTCCCCGTTCTTTAGCCAGAGCTTAGTACAATTTTGGGGACTTCCCCTAACCTATGAAGCGGTGAGTTTGGCTTTGGTCAGTCTAGGGAGTGTCAGTCTGTTTCAGCTTCAGGCTGTTTCAAGACCGCAGAGTTCTGCTCACTTGAGTGCCCCGGGTTCAGACAATTAGAGCCAGTCCCATGAGCGTGAACAAGGGGTGGCACTGGATCATAGCCACCTGGAAAGAGGGGGTTACAGCGTAAAATTCGGAGCAGGGCCAGCCATCCCCCAGACCAAACCCCAAAGCGATCGATCGCTTCCCAGGCATATTGAGAGCAAGTGGGATGATAGCGGCAGGCCGGAGGCAAGAGCGGTGAAAGCCAGCGTCGGTAAAACTCGATCAACTTCAGCGCAAAGAATTTCACAGATCTATTGACCTCGTTCAAGAAAGCAGTACAATTATAAGTTCTGGAGGATAAAAAAAGAGGATGCTACATGGCTCGATATAGAGGCCCCCGCCTCAGAATTACTCGTCGTTTAGGTGAACTTCCTGGACTGACCCGCAAATCAGCCCGACGGACTTACCCCCCTGGAATGCATGGTCAAGCCCGTAAGAAGCGCACAGAATACGCTATTCGATTAGAAGAGAAGCAAAAATTACGCTTTAACTACGGTGTTTCTGAGCGTCAGTTAGTGCGCTACGTCAAAAAAGCAAGACGGGTTCAAGGTTCTACTGGACAAGTGTTGCTGCAACTGTTGGAAATGCGCCTGGATAACACCATTTTTCGTTTAGGGTTTGCCCCCACTATTCCCGCTGCCCGCCAGATTGTTTGCCATGGTCATATCACGGTCAATGGCAAAGTTTTGGATATCCCCAGCTACAACTGCCGTCCGGGGGATGTCATTGGGGTTCAAAATCGGGATCATTCCCGTAAGATGGTGGTGGACAACCTCCAATACCCTGGTTTAGCTAATGTCCCAGGTCATTTAGAACTGGACAAAGAAAAGCTCGTCGCTAAGGTAACTGGAACCTGCGATCGAGAGTGGGTTGCCATTAACATTAATGAACTGATGGTGGTTGAATACTACTCCCGTAAGGTTTAGATTTACCCCTCAAGGCAGAACAGAACGTGGGAAGAGTGTGGTGCATAGCGCTACACTCTTCTGCTTTTGAGGGGGATGAGCAGCGCTCAAGCCTCTCAGCTCAAGTCTTACTCCTACCCTAAAGCGACAAAAAGCGGCGGGTTTCTTGCCACAGCGTTGAAATAACATTCGCCAGACTGTGATCGCTCTCTAAAGGCATCAGGCGAACCCAAGGGCGGTTAGCCCCATACTCTTCACTCGCAGCGAGGGGAATTACTTCATCCGCTCTACCATGCAAAATCAAGGTGGGCAGCGATCGTTTCAAGGTTTCTACCCGATACTGGGGCTGAAGGGCATCCGTAATAAATTGATAGTGTAACGATCGCTCTTGCTGTTCCCCATAGTGATAGAGTGATCGATATCCTGTTGTTTGCCAGCGATCGAGATCTTCCGGAGAGAGTTGAGGTAACCAATAGTCCAAAAAGTTAAAAGCCGGGGCTAGCAGGATTAAGCGATCGATCTGCGGGAACTGCTCTGCCAGGAGGACGGCTGTAAGTCCACCAAAGCTAGACCCAATGAGGGTAACGGGTTCCCTTGGAACCAGTAACGCCTGAACCTGTTCAATTTGTCGGGTCAAAGTCAGGGTTGTAAAATTCGGTTCGTTCAAATCCGGGAGTGTTAGGGGTAAGCCCAGGCTGTTAAAACGTTGCTGAAAGTATTTAGCTTTGGCGGACAGAGGCCCTGAGCAAAAACCATGCAAGTACAAATAGTGGTAATTCATAAAGGTTACTGGTAATTTTGAGAAGAACAACCTAATCAGAAAATACATTCGTTTCTATAATTGCTTGACAGAGCATCTCAATAACAGGAATAGAAACGCTATTACCAATTAATCTCATCCAGCGACTTCTAGCGTCAGGTAACTTAAAACTACGAGGAAATCCTTGAATTAAACAGGCTTCACTTTGTGTGATTTTTCTATAAAGTCCTGGTTTATAAATTTCATCAATAAACTGTTTCTTATACTCTTCGATATTATTTGGCTTAATATCTTTTGTGGCAACATAATCGTTTGTATCTGTAGATACCAGTGTAGGAAAAACACTAGAACTAGGTAGAAAAATCCTACTCACACCAAACAAGCCTGTACTAATCTTAGTATTTTTAAAGTCAAATCGATATTCTTGGCATTTTATTGCGCCCTTCACCTTAAGCGAATGTATTGTTTTTGAGATAGGAACTTTCTTTATTTTGATCGATCTATCTCCTTTAATCTCATCAATATTTAATTTTTTATCTCTAGCACATTGTAGTATATCTATTTCACCATTAGACAAATTCTTTAGACTGGGATTTTCAATGATAAATTCATATTCTTCAATACCTAAAATACCAATTTTCACTAATTCATCCAATTCTTTTTGAGCGATCGAAGAATCTAGATTTTGAAATTGCTTTAAAGATAGAGGATTACCATCTAACTTACCATAAGCATTTTTTCTTCGATTTTTAAGTAAGAGATAACAAATATCTTTCTGCCTTTGAGTCGTATTAATAATATCCCAGGAATGAATTGTTGTATGTCCATTACGAATATCATTAAATAAAAAATAATCATTGAATCCATACGTATTGGATAGACTCATCGATCGAGAGATTGTGGATGAGGGAAAGTCTTCAAATAAATAAAGTTGGTTTACCTTTGGTTGATCAGGGATCTGAACATCTAAACCAAATAATTCTCCTAGAGTTTTATTTTGAGACTGGGGTTTAGGTAACTTAAATCGATCGAAAAATTGCTGTTCTCGAAATCCTACAATATAAATCCGAATACGATTTTGAAAAACTCCATAATCTAGTGCATTAATAACATAGTAATTTGCAAAATATCCAGCAAGCTTAATTCTATCAAGAATATACTTTAAAGCTGACTTATTTCTAGGGTCAGATAGTCCCTTAACATTTTCAAATAGGAAAGCTTTCGGTTGAGATTTCTGAAGTAAATATAAGGTATCGTTCCATAATTGACCTCGATCGTCATCAAATCCTAAGTTCCTCCCCGCAATTGACCAGCTTTGACAAGGAACACCAGCTGTTAAAAGATCATGTTGAGGTAGATTGTCAATATATTTAATATCACCAAAATTTTTAGTTTCACTTTCGGAAAAATTTTCACAATAAGTTGTAATTGCATCTGAGTCAATTTCACTGAATCCTAAGCAATCTCCACCTTGAGCATTAAGAGCTATTCTAAATCCTCCAATACCAGCAAAGAGATCAATAAAAGAAAAATATTTTTTCTTAAGCATAGCTATACGATATAAATAAGTTTGACTATAAAGGTCTATTTTGACTACCAACCTAAGGCGGAAGAATGTTGTGCTCCGCGCCGCATTCTTCCATTAAACTTTTTCTCTTTCAGCAGCAAGTCTCTATTTTAATATATTTATATCAGATTGTTCTGGTGGTTCAATGCCTAAAAACTCTCTATAAATTCGCTCTTTATATCCTTTCCCAAGAAGATTTACTTCATTAATAAACATTTCATAAGTACCTTCACCTCCTATTAAATCCCAAAATTCGTTACCCATAAGAACTGATTCGTCTAGTGTCATATTAAACCATCGATTTGGATGAGACCAACTATAGTTTTCACGTTTTCCATAAGGATTATAAGTTAATGCATAATAAGCATAGTCAACATGAGTCGGGGTCATTGCTAACAACTTAAACAATTTCTCTTTGCTAACCTTAGTTTGATCGCTATTGGGCAAAGGGCCTTTTAATTCAAAAGCATATTTTTTACCGGTTTTATGACTATCGATAAATAAGTCACATATAACCGTAATCGGAATTAATTGGCCTTTTCCCTTTTTGATGTATTTGATTTCTTCAGACCAATTGGGTGTAACGGATGTCTTTTGACTTTTGCCTTTATGTTCCAGGCTATTTAAAACTTCCTGAATACGTCTTAACCGATCCTGTTTAATCAGTCCATCAATTGTATGATTTATTAAGCAATGTTCATGAAATCCTATTGCACAGGCTTTTGCTAATTGTTCCCAAGCTTTGCCAAATGGTGTTGTAAAACGTCTCTCAAAATGTGAGCATTTAAATATTTCATCAGGAACTAAAGCTGCGTATAAAGGTTTACTAGAATGGTGTTTTTCTCGAATGAAAGGATCTTGAGTTAAGACCTTATTCATAACTCGTTCCATTAGTTCTTCGATAACTCGTCGAATAGCTGACTTTATTTTTTCTTCTTCATCCATATCTGTACCCTTTAATTTTAGGATAAAGCACCATGAAAACAACAATTCAAAGCCTTTGGGGTAGCGATTATTCTAAGACCGATCGGTTTAGGTAGGGCTGCAAGACCTCCGGTACCCGCACCGTGCCATCGGAATTTTGATAATTTTCTAAAATCGCCGCCATCGTGCGACCGATCGCTAAGCCGGATCCATTTAGGGTATGAACAAACTGCGTTCCTTTTTTACCCGGTTCCTTGAAGCGAATATTGGCCCGTCGGGCTTGAAAATCTTTGCAATTGGAACAACTCGAAATTTCACGGTAGCGATCGGCAGAGGGGAGCCATACCTCTAGATCGTAGGTTTTCGTAGACGAGAAGCCAATGTCTCCCGTACATAAGGCCAACACCCGATAGGGTAACTCCAGGGCTTGGAGAATGGCTTCGGCATCAGCGGTCAGGGCTTCCAACTCCGCCATGGAGGTGTCGGGATGGACAAATTTGTACATTTCCACCTTATTGAACTGATGCAGTCGAATCAGCCCCCGGGTGTCCCGTCCATAACTGCCTGCCTCCCGGCGGAAACAGGGGGTAAAGGCACAGTAAGCCAACGGTAACTGCTCTACCGTTAAAATTTCATCGCGGTGGAAACTGGTGAGGGGTACTTCAGCGGTGGGGGTTAACCACAGATCATCTCGATCGCACTTAAAACTTTCCTCCGCAAATTTAGGCAACTGCCCCGAGGCGGTCAGGGAGGCGCTATTGATCAAAAAGGGCGGTAGCACTTCCTGATACCCATGCTGGGTATGGCGATCGATCATGAAGTTAATTAAGGCCCGCTCTAGGGCAGCCCCCGCGCCCATTAGGGTGACAAATCGACTTTGGGCAATGCGGGTCGATCGCTCAAAATGCAGGAATCCCAGCTTTTCCCCCAGATCCCAATGGGGCAGCCCCCCCCTCGGGGGGATCAATTCATCTCCCCAGCGCCGTACCTCAACGTTTTCTTCCTCACTACTGCCTCTGGGGGTGCTGTCATCCGGCAAGTTAGGCAAGGTGAGGATAATTTCTTCGATCTGAGTCTTAATCTCCCGCTCACGGGGTTCTAGATTTCCCAACTCCGCCTTCAGAGCATTCCCTTCGTCCTTCAGGGCTTGGACTTCAGCACTGTCTGGGGCTGCCCCAGCTTTCATCTGTTGCCCCACCTGTTTACCGATCTCGTTGCTCCGAGCTTGCAAACGCGATCGTTCGGTTTCGAGTTCTCGTTGTTGCTGATCTAAGTCCAGAAGAGGTTGGAGATCATAGCCACCGCCCCGCAGATTGAGGGCAGCTTGTACAGGTTCAGGTTGCGTCCGAATTTGGCGAAGGTCAAGCACAGTCATTTAGCCGAAACTTACTTCACCAGAATACCTTAGAGGGGTTAGAGAAGTGCGGGAGTTTGCCCCTTCAGAGAAAACTAGCGGCGCCGGAACATCCTCCCTTTTTGTCTATTGGGTCTATTTTTTCACTGCAGGCCTGCCCCGCAGCGGTAGCGCAATGGTGGACAAAGCAAAAACCCGCCAAGCCCTCTTCAAGCAGGGAGCTTAGCGGGAATACCGAGATCCAGGGATACCCTGGATCCGTAGCATCTTAATCGCAGGATTTTATTGCAGGATTTCTAAGCGAATCGGTGCTACCCCACTATTGATCATGCCTAAGGCGTAGGCTGCGCCTTCAGAGACATCAAGGATCCGCCCTGGAATATAGGGCCCCCGATCGTTGATGCGCACGATCACGGAACGGCCGTTATCTAGGTTCGTCACCCGTACCTGGGTACCAAAGGGCAAGGTTAAATGGGCAGCGGTCATAGCCCGGGAGTCAAAGATCTCTCCGTTGGCACTCTGGGCACCATGAAAGCCGGGACCATACCAGGAGGCCCATCCATTGCTTGCCGAACGGACGGCGGTTACAGACGACTGCCGCCCTCGACTCGGTGCAACCTCCCGCAAACTTCCCAATTCCCGCAAGGGCGGATCTTGAGAGAGCAAGCGACGGAGACGATTAGTGGCCTGAAGCGCATCCTCTTCCCAGTTTTTAGTAGTATCGGGCAGGATGCTAAAGGGCGTGACCGCTGCGATTTCAATATCACCTTGGCGGATTACATAGCGATAGCGATCGGCATCCCACTCTGCCGTAATTTCGGCATCGGGCTCTTGGCGGGCTAACTCATTAATCGTTGCGGCCACCCGAGTGGCTTGCCAGAGTGGATCATCTTCATTTTCCGAAATGCTTGAAGAAGAACTTGCCGTTTTGCCATTACGAAGGGCTTTGGACTGTGGCTCAGAGTCTTCAGCAGGGGCAGCAGCATTTTCTGCCGGACTGAGCACAGCGTCAGAATAGATAGGCGAACTACCCGGTTCCAAAAAGGTCAAGACTGGAATATTACGAACATAAAGGGTAGCCGCACTATGCTGATTATGTTCATGGGGTAAAACCCGAGCAACGAGACTTTCCTCTCCTTCTTGACTCGAGTTGGACTGGACAACTCCCACTTTAACAGGGGAGTCACTAGGGGAAGCTGCATCAGGTTGAGGGGATGCTAACTTCTGATCTCCATCTTCAGCGGTGAAAGAAGCGTCTAGGAGTTGGGGACTACTAGACAGCATCTCCGGGGAAGAGGGAGAAAGCACCTGAAGATCTTTTGCTTGGCTAACCGGCATTAGACTCAGGGCAGAGAGAGCTACAGCAGCGCTAAGGCTGCTCCATCGTGTTTGGTTCATAGACGCTTTGATAAATGGCGCTTCCGGAGGCACAAAAAAAGGAAACCTAACAGGAGGTAACCCTCTGTAGTCTGAGCCTGGCGCAAGATGTCATTGAATTAAAATTCAGCAAAACCTTACGTTGTCTCAATGTTGTACCAACCATCTACCGAGTTCTTAGCTTGCTGTCCTCAAACCCCAAGTCACGGGTTTCAGCTTGTTTTAGAAGGATGAAACAGGGAACCTAGACTTTGACTCTAGACAAACTCTAAAAACGGCACACACCGTAGGGTGTCGTTAACCTTATCTTTACGGGACGAGATCACACTAGCACGATTCTCTTTAGCGCGAAATCAGGTATTCCACTTGCAAAGCAGCCATGTCAATGATTAGGAATCCTAATTAATGAGCCTAAATGCTTATTTTATAAGACTTGGGGTTTTTAGGGATCCACTGCGTTTCTTTTGTTTTTCTTAAGCATAAGGCGGAATATGATTGTACTTTTTAATCATCCGTATGCCAGTTGGCGAAGTGAAACAAGTTCAAAAGAACTACTTTTTTGTTAGGGATCGGCTGATTATTGGTGTCCTTGGAGGGGCTGCGGTATGATGACCCCGTTCAAATTCTGATGGAAAAGCACGCTACAGCGGAGAAATTGAGATGGATTACAAGGCTTCAGGGGTAGATGTGGAGGCAGGACGATCGTTTGTCCAACGGATTAAGACGATCGTCGGGAGTACTCGTCGTCCAGAGGTCTTGGGAGATTTTGGCAGTTTTGGGGGGTTATTTCGTCTGGGAACCTACGAGGATCCGGTCTTGGTGGCGGGTACCGATGGGGTCGGGACAAAATTAAAACTGGCCCATTTGCTCGATCGCCATGAGACCGTTGGCATTGATTTAGTAGCGATGTGTGTCAATGATGTGTTGACTTCTGGGGCAGAGCCTTTATTTTTCTTAGATTATTTGGCCACTGGGTACCTGGAGCCGGATCAGTTGGCTGCGGTGGTGGAGGGGGTGGCTACGGGATGTCGGCGGGCTAACTGTGCCCTTTTGGGAGGAGAAACCGCTGAAATGCCTGGCTTCTATACCCAAGGCGAATATGACATGGCGGGATTTTGTGTCGGGGTGGTGGAGCGATCGCAAATTATTGATGGTTCCCGCATTGAGGTCGGAGATTACGCCCTAGCTCTGGCCAGTAGTGGGGTACATAGCAACGGATATAGTTTGGTGCGGAAAGTGATCGAGGTCGGAAACTGGAATTGGAGCGATCGGCCCCAGGGGCTTGAGGGGCAGAGTTTAGGAGATTGTTTCCTCACCCCTACGGAAATCTATGTGCAACCCATCCTAGCGGCCTTAGAAGTGGGCATCGAGATCCGGGGCATGGCCCATATTACGGGGGGAGGGTTACCGGAAAACCTGCCGCGTTGCTTAGGGGCGGGACAAAGCGTGCGGGTGGATGGTCAGTCTTGGACAGTGCCGCCGGTATTTCGTTGGCTTGCGGAAGTGGGGGACATTAGCGATCGAGATTGTTTTCATACCTTTAATATGGGCGTTGGTTTTGTGGCGATCGTTTCTCCGGCTCAAGCTGAAAAGGCTCTACGCTTCTTTGATCAAGTGGGGTGCCAACCCTGGATTTTAGGTGAGGTGGTGGAGGGAACCGGCGAAGTTCTCGGCTTACCCGCTTAGGGGGTTGACATCAATTAGCGGTAAAATGTCCATACCGTAAGGGTTGTGGACTCAATTGATACTGCGCCCGTCATTTAACGGCTTTCCACTGAAAGCGAGAAAATTTAATGGAAGAGTGCGGCGCGAAGCGCCGCACTCTTCCGCCTTAAGTTGATACCGATCACCTAGCGGCATGAGGTCAGTCATGGTTCAAGCTCCTCCCCAACCCTTATCCCTCCAGCTTCCCCCTCAACTGTCCTTGAGGGTTACCCCAGAACAGTTTGCGGCCCTGGCGGCCGCGAATCGTGAACTACACCTTGAGCGCTCTGCAACTGGAGAACTGATTGTGAGCCCACCGACTGGCGGCAATACTGGCTACCGCAATAGCAAACTCATTTACTTTCTGGTTCGCTGGATTGAGGAAGAAGGGGGCAATGGCAAACCCTTTGACTCTTCTACCGGCTTCGAGTTACCCAATGGCGCAAACCGTTCCCCTGATGCGGCCTGGGTGAGCCAAGCCCGTTGGGATGCTCTGAGCCCCGCGCAGCAGGAAGGCTTTATCCCCCTCTGCCCAGACTTTGTGGTGGAACTACGATCGAAGAATGACACCCTCAAGGATCTGCGCAGCAAGATGGCGGAATATCTGGAGAATGGGGCACAGTTAGGCTGGCTCATGGATCCGAAAAATAAACGGGTCGAAATTTATCGTCCAGGGCAAGCGGTGGAAGTCCTCACAAACCCGATCGCTTTATCGGGGGAAACCGTGCTACCAGGATTTACCCTTAGCCTAGAGCGAGTTTGGGCTTGAGCAATTCAATTCCGGGGCTTAAACCGGATCGCTACGGCGAATATTGGCAACCATGACGGGAATGACCGCCAAGAGTAAAATCACCGCGATCGCGCTGCCATGGCCAAAATTGCGATAGGTAAACATTTCCTTGATCATGCGGCTGGCGATCACTTCGGTGCCCAGATTGCCGCCCGTCATGACAAACACAATATCGAAAATCTTGAGAACTGCCACCACCACGGTGGTCATCACTACCCAAAGGGTGGGGCGAATCAGGGGAAAGGTAATGCGCCAAAACAGTTGCCATTCATTGGCCCCATCTAACCGGGCCGCTTCCGTAATTTCTGACGGCACTGCTTTGACTGCTGCCGAGAAAATCACTAAACAAAATCCCGTTTGCAGCCAAATCATAATCAAAATCAGGGCAAAGGTATTGAGGGGACGCTCTACCAACCAGCCAATGGGATCTTCTCCTAGGGCAACCACAATGCCATTAAACAACCCGATTTGGTTACTCCCGGCGGGGCGAAAGGCATAGACAAATTTCCAAATGACACTAGCCCCGACAAAGGAAATGGCCATGGGGAGAAAGATCAAGCTTTTGATCCAGGTTTCATAGCGGAGACGATCGACCAAAACGGCGAGGATTAACCCCAAGCTCACGCTGATGCCCGTGACTAAGAGGAGCCAGAGCAGATTATTCTGGAGGGCCAACAATAAATTACGATCGCTA
>JBEAPM010000341.1:0-11059 GCA_041164445.1 Cyanobacteriota bacterium | reverse complement strand
TCTAAGGTTTGGCGATGTTGAGCATTCCGGACTTGGCGATAGCCGGGCAAAATGTGGGCTAACCCCCCTGTTTCCCGACCTCCCATGGCATTGGGTTGCCCCGTTAAAGAAAAAGGCCCGGCTCCAGGTTTACAGATCTGTCCAGTGAGTAAGTGCAGATTGATCAAACTTTGCACCTTCGCCGTCCCTTCTGAAGATTGGTTGAGTCCCATAGACCACAGGGATAACACCCGATCGCTCTCGGCCCAGCATTGGGCCACGGCCTCCAGCAGCGACAGGGGAATGCCACAGGTTTCACTAACGCGGTCAGGGGTGTAGTGGACGAGGAGACTCTGCAGGGCGGCAAAACCGTCGGTATGCTGCTCAATAAAGGTGCGATCGATGCGATCCCATTGGAGGAGCAAGTGGGCTAGACCATTAAAGAGGTCAATATCCGTACCGGGACGAATGGCAAGGTGAAAGTCTGCCACTGCTGCGGTTTCCGTGGTGCGGGGATCCACCACAATCAGCTTCGTCTGAGGATTGGCTTTGTGGTTTTTGCGGAATCGATTAAAGACGATGGGGTGGCATTCAGCGGTATTGGTTCCCACCAGAAAAGCGCAATCCGTAAGGTCTAAATCTTCATAGCAACAGGGCGGCCCATCGGATCCGAGGCTGTAGAAATACCCCGATACCGCCGAGGACATACAGAGGCGAGAATTGGAGTCAAAGTTGTTGGTGCCTAGACAACCCTTGAGAAATTTCTGAATGACATAGTAGTCCTCCGTTTGCAGTTGCCCAGAGCCATACACACAAATTCCCCGACTTCCCCACGTCCCCCGCACCGTCCTCAAGCGATTAACAATGATTTCAAAGGCTTCATCCCAGCTAATGCGTTGAAAAGGCTCATGCAAATGCCTGCGCCAGTGGGGATAGAGTAAGCGATCTTTATCTAGGGCTTCCGCCACCGTTGCCCCTTTGACACAGACCTGCCCCTTGCTGGAAGAATGGGAACGATCGCCCCGCACTTTATAGGCGATCGGACTATTTGCATTAGAACTTACGGAACTCAGCACTTCTAAACCGCAGCCAACGCCACAGTAGGGACACAGGGTTGTAGTAGGGGACATAGGGGGAGTACACTAGCCGGTCTTTTGGCAACAAAGACCGTAGAAGATTCAGAATAAGGTGATTTGGCTTCTACTTCAAGCTGAATCAGAGCAGAGAAGCCTAGAGAAACGATCGTCAACGGGGGACTGATCCTGAAGTTGCAGGCTTCAATTCAAGTCAATTGGTAACATACGCTACAAAAAATATGAAGTAACTTGTTTACATTTTTAATACACTGATACAATGTCAAGAAATGCCTGATTCTTGCATCCTAAAAGGTCATGAATTACTGACACATCCTAAAAGGTCATGAATTACTGACAACAGGATGGAGAAACTGGCAAGATATGCCCTTTAATGAGTATTCGATGATCATTATAGGGATCTCGAAAAATCCAACACTTAGTTCCTGTTTTTACCCAGAAATAGGAATTGTGGTGGGTAGCTGTGCTGCCCTTGATAATTTATCGAGGTGCCCATTCGTTTTTCGATAGTTCAATTCAGTTTGTTGCAAAGATCGGGGATCTCAAAAAATCCCAAACGGGGTTCCTATTTCTCACGTCTTTATCACGTAGTCATAGGAATGATGGCGTTAGCCAAGCTGTTCGTCATCATTAATCCAGATGTCCGATCGTATCTCTAGTCTGAGGAACTTTTGTGAGTAGTTTAATAACCCGTCAGCCTGGTGACAAGCTCAGTAAGTTTGAGCAGTTCAAGGCAGTCAAAGATGGTTTAGCCGTTCAAAATGAGCTTGAGCAGTTTGCCCAGATTGGCTGGGAAGCGATGGATAAAGACGATCGGGAGATGCGTCTGAAGTGGCTTGGAGTCTTTTTCCGCCCCGTCACCCCTGGTAAGTTCATGTTGCGGCTTCGTCTGCCGAATGGGGTGATTAACAGTACCCAACTGCGGCTGTTGGGAGAAGTGATTCAGGGCTATGGTGAAGATGGCAGTGCAGACATCACAACCCGCCAAAATTTACAACTTCGGGGCATTCAATTACAGGATATTCCCAGTATTTTTAGCCGCATGGAAGCGGTGGGGTTGACTTCTGTTCAATCCGGCATGGATAACGTCCGCAATATCACGGGATCGCCCGTTTCCGGGCTAGATGCAGAGGAAATTTTTGATACTCAAGATCTGGTCAAGCAAGTTCAAGACATGATTACGAACGGGGGCAAGGGGAACCCTGAATTTACGAATTTACCCCGCAAATTTAACATTGCGATCGAAGGAAGCCGAGATAATTCTGTTCATGCTGAAATTAATGACATTGCCTTTGTTCCGGCGTTTCGAGAAGGAAATTTTGGCTTTAATGTCGTGGTGGGAGGGTTCTTCTCTGCCACCCGCTGTGAAGCGGCAATCCCTTTGAATGCCTGGGTTGAGCCAAACCAACAGGTGGTGGATCTCTGTCGATCGATTCTGGAAGTCTTTCGGGATCATGGGCCCCGGGCCAATCGTCAAAAGTCCCGTTTAATGTGGCTCATTGATGAATGGGGTCTGGAGAAATTCAGAGAGGAAGTAGCGGCTAAATTAAGTTGGGAACTGCTACCGGAAGTCGAAAAAGATGAAATTACCCAGGAAAAGAAAGATCATCTCGGGGTTCATGCCCAAAAACAGGAAGGGTTAAACTATGTTGGCTTGTGTGTGCCGGTGGGACGATTGCACAGTGATGACTTGCTAGAACTGGCCCGCCTCAGCGATGAGTATGGAACCAGTGAAGTGCGCTTAACCGTCGAACAAAATGCCATTGTTCCCAATATTAAAAGCGATCGTTTAGAAGCCTTTTTAGCGGAACCCTTACTCCAGAAATTCACCCCTAATCCGGGATCTCTGGTTCGATCGGTTGTCTCCTGTACCGGCGCTCAATTCTGTGGTTTTGCGATCGTTGAAACCAAACAAAGAGCCTTACGGATTGCCCAGGAGTTAGAAGCAGAATTAGAGATTCCCAAATCAGTGCGAATGCACTGGACAGGCTGTCCCAATTCCTGTGGTCAACCCCAAGTGGCAGAAATCGGTTTTATTGGCACGAAGGTCAAAGGAAAAGATGGCAAACCTACGGAAGGTGTAGACATCTATACCGGAGGTAAGGTCGGTAAAGAAGCCAAGTTAGGTACCATCTATCGGAAGGGGGTAGACTGTGCCGATCTCAAGCCCATTTTGCGAGATCTCTTGATGGAGCAATTTGGGGCAACCCTCCGGTCTTAACGTTGAGTGTTGACTTTAACCTGACAACCTCTACGGCTGAACTGATCGAAGCCCTGTCCCCTCTTAGCAGGGGAATCTAACCTTAAAAGTCCCTAAGATTATGACGATCGCTTCCAAGTCTTCCCCTAATCCTGTTGTTAAATTCATTGGCAATATCCTAGGGCCAGGGGGAAGCAATATTATTTTCCCGGCCCTAGGCTTCTTTCTCGTCCTGATTATTTGGAGCTTTACCGCTTGGCTCACCACTCAAAACGATTACCCCAGTGAGTTGCCGGGCGTAACAAAGACGATTCAAGATAGCTTGCCCTATTTTCAAAACTTTTTTTCCACCAAAAGTGGAGACGAAGGGGTCTTTATTTTGACGGCTCTGAGTTTGGGGCGAGTGGCGGCAGGTTTTGTTATTGCCACAGCGATCGCTGTTCCCCTAGGGTTTCTGGTGGGCACATCGGAACAAGCCTCCAAAATGATCATGCCTTTGGTGCAAGTGGGAAAACCCATTTCGCCCTTAGCCTGGTTGCCCGTGGGTATTACCATTTTTCCCGGTGGTCAGAATATTCCCGCCATTTTTGTCATTGTCATTACGTCCCTCTGGTCCACCCTCATTAATACGGCTTTAGGGGTCAAGGCCATTCCGACAGATTACTGGAACGTGGCTAAAGTGCTGGACTTACCCAAGTGGAAAGTCGTCACCGAAATTATGATTCCCTCAACCTTGCCCTATATTTTTACGGGGATGCGCCTAAGTCTAGGGACAGCTTGGCTCGTCATTGTAGCGGCGGAAATGCTCACCGGCGGCACTGGCATTGGCTTTTTCGTTTGGGATGTGTACAACACGGGGGATATTAGCTTAGTGTTATTATCCCTAGGCATTATTGGTCTGGTGGGGCTACTCCTAGACCAAGCCGTGGCTTTTGTTGAACGTTTAGTGGTGGGGAATATTTCCTAGGTGTATCTAGCTTCTAGCGATGCACTGACTAAAGCGATCGTTCAACCCCTCTCACTGAGTTCTGCTTCCCTTGGGATGGTCTGGGCACTGCACTGAGCTTGGCGCAGTTGGTGGGTCAGACCGAAGGAAAAGTAGTCCACCATCCACAGCTTACCCAAGCTTACCCAGTTGGGGAACGGAGAATCTTTCTCCTCTTCTTTGATTTTTTAATCGTTTTCTAACAGGCTTTCAACACCATCATGAGTTCATTAAATCGTCGTAGTTTTCTCAAATACTCCAGTTTAGCTGCTGCCGGTTTTGCCTTTGCTGCCTGTAGCGGTGGCGATGAGAATTCCCCCTCCGATAGCGCGCCATCGGATGGAGGAGCCGTTGCCCCTGAGGTGGATGCTAAGCCCGCCATTGACTTTGGCCCCCTCGAGAAAACTGACCTCACCATCGGTATTATTCCCCTCACGGATTGTGCCCCCCTCGTCATTGGCTACGAAAAAGGAATTTTTAAGAAGTACGGACTAAACGTCACCATCAGTAAAGAAGCCAGTTGGGCAACGGTGCGGGATGGTCTGGTGGGGGGACGTTTAGATGCCTCCCATGCCCTCTGTGGGATGCCCATGCTGACGGAACTCGGCCCCGATAAAGCCCCCATGCGATCGTTAATGATGCTCGATCGTAATGGTAATGCCATGACCCTCTCGAAAAAAGCGTGGGATGCGGGGATTCGTCCCATGATTGACTATGCCAACTTTGAAGAGTTTGGCACTGCCTACCGGGAATACATCAAAGGTCAATCGGAACTGCCGACCTTTGCCATGGTCTTCCCCTCCTCCATGCACAACTACAACACCCGCTACTGGATGTCCGCCATGGGCATCGATCCGGAAAAAGATGTGAACCTGATTGTCATTCCGCCCCCACAGATGGTGGAAAACATGAAAGCGGGCACCATGGACGGTTATTGTGTGGGAGAACCCTGGAACCAGCGGGCCGTCTTTGATGGCGTGGGCTTTACTGCCACAGTGGATCGGGATGTCTGGAAAGGTCACCCCGAAAAAGTACTGGGCACCATGCAAAGCTGGATCGATGCTAATCCCAATACGGCGCGGGCCTTAGTGGCGGCAACGATCGAAGCTTGTCAGTACTGCGATCAGTTAGATAAGCGTCTGGAAATTGTTGAGATCATCTCCGGTCGTCCCTATGTGAACGCCAAAGTGGATTATGCCCAAGCCTCCATGACTGGAACCTACAATTACGGGGGCTTTGATGATGTCGATCGCACCAAGCCCATTCCTGACTTTAACCTCTTCCATTATGTAGAAGGGCAAGACTACTTAGCGAAGCCCAATAACGCCAATTATCCCTACAAATCCCATGGGGTTTGGTTACTGACCCAAATGATTCGCTGGAACCAAATTGATCTCAAAGAATACCCAGCGGATGCCGATGACATCATTGCCAAGATTTATCCCACGGAAATCTTTGAAGAAGTGTCTAAAGCCATGGGAATCGACGTTCCCAGCGATCCAATGCCGAAGGAACCTGGTTCAAACTTTATCGATGGTAAAGAATTTGATCCCGCCGATCCCGTTGGCTATCTGACCAGCTTTGAAATTCGGGCTAACGCTCCCCGCAAGTTCTCGTTCGTCTAGATCGCTGATCGTCAACCGCTTCTAGCTTCCCCTGGGTCAGGCTACCGTGTACACACATCTTGATCAAACCGATCGATTTAGCAGGATCCCCCTAAATCCCCCTTAATAAGGGGGACTTTCGAGCCGTTTCTTCCGGTTCCCCCCTTTTTCAAGCTACCGTGTACACACATCTTGATGGAACCGATCGATTTAGCTGGATCCCCCTAAATCCCCCTTAGTAAGGGGGACTTCCGAGCCGTTTCTTCCGGTTCCCCCCTTTTTCAAGGGGGGCTAGGGGGGATTAAGGGGGGTACTGATTTATGCCTAACAGTACTAGGAATACCGTCTTACGTATCCCCAATTTACTGATGACCTAAGCGGGTGACGCAAACAAATGGTCTAGCGGTAGTTGTACTGCAACAAAGTCATCACTGCGATCGCGTTGAAAACTGGAGCATTAACTGAATAGTAGCCTCAAGTAGGTGAAGACAATCCTATTCATACTTTTGAACTTTATCCGGTCTGAAATTGGGACGATCGTTGCAGCAATTTAAGGCATTTTCCAAAGGTTACTCTACGACCTCCCCAAATTCTCCTTAAGTATCCTTAACTTAAAACTCACAAATTTTTCTATAACCTGTCCCCTACTCTAATTCCTAATACCTGTCCTCTAAACCCTATCCCTTCCTATGTCCTCTACCTTTCTCGAAATTGATCAAGTTGATCGTATTTTTAAGTTACCCAGTGGTGGGGAATATATCGCCCTCAAAGGGATTGATCTAAAGATTAAACAGGGCGAATTTATCTCCCTAGTGGGACATTCGGGATGTGGTAAATCCACCCTCTTAAATATTATTGCGGGACTCGATCGCTCCACCAATGGGGGGGTGGTTTTGGAAGGGCGGGAAGTGTCTAAACCGGGACGCGATCGGATGGTGGTGTTTCAAAATTACTCCCTACTGGCCTGGAAAACTGTCTACCAAAATATTGCTCTCGCAGTGGATACCGCCTATCCCAAGCGTCCCCAGAGTGAACGGAAGGAGATTGTAGAGCAACACATTGATCTGGTGGGGTTACGCCCGGCTGCCCATAAATATCCGAAAGAACTGTCCGGTGGCATGAAACAACGGGTCGCCATCGCCCGCGCCCTGTCCATTCGTCCTAAGGTCTTACTGCTGGATGAACCCTTTGGAGCCTTGGATGCCCTAACCCGGGGGAACTTGCAGGAACAACTGATGCGGATCTGTCAGGAAGGGAACGTCACCGCCGTCATGGTGACCCATGATGTGGATGAAGCGCTACTCCTCTCCGATCGTGTTGTTCTCCTCACCAATGGGCCCCAGGCTCGCATCGGTCAAATTTTAGACATTCCCATTCCTCGTCCCCGCGATCGGATGGAGGTGGTGAAACACCATCGTTACTATGCCCTCCGTAACGAAATTATTTATTTTCTCAATCAGCAAAAACGGGCTAAAAAAGTCAAATTCAGCCCGGCCGCTGCCGTTGCTGGCAATGGTCTCGAAAAAGTCAACCTCAACCTGGGCTTCATCCCCCTCACCGACTCCGCACCGCTCATTGTGGCTCAGGAACTTGGCTTCTTTAAAGAATACGGATTAGAACAGGTGACCTTATCCCGGGAACCGAGTTGGGGAGCGGTATCCGATGGTTTACGGGACAATCGCTTAGACGGCGCGATTATGGTGGCAGGAATGCCCCTAGCGATGACGATGGGAGTCAGCGGCAAACCCGTATTGCCCATGATTACCGCCATGGTGGTGAGTCGCAACGGCAATGCCATCACCCTCGGTAAAAAAGCCAAAGAAGCCGGTGTCAGAACCCTCGCAGACTTCAAAGCCTTCGTAGACTCTACTCCCCGTAATAACCTGGGCATGGTTCATCCCGCTTCCATGCAAAACCTCTTGTTGCGCTACTGGCTGGCAGCCGGTGGGATTGACCCCGATGAGGATGTGGAACTGTCCGTCATTCCGCCACCACAAATGGTTGCCACCCTCAAGTCCGGTAGTATTGACGGCTATTGCGTTGGAGATCCTTGGAATAGCTGGGCGGTGAAAGAAGGGTTAGGCTTTATCATCGCAACGGACTTGGAACTGTGGAGGGCTCACCCCGAAAAAGTCCTAGGGGTTCGGGAAGACTGGGTCGAGAAGTATCCCCAAACTCATTTGGCCTTAGTCAAAGCCATCATGAATGCCTGTGAATATTGTGATGATTTCCGCAACCGTCCCCAAATCCTCGAGATTTTAGCCCGTCCTGAATATATTGGGGCTCCTATCGATTACATTCGTCCCGGTTTCCTCGATCAGTACGATCGCGGTTTAGGAGAAGCACCGGCCTCCTTGTTGCGGTTTAACCAGTTCTATGTCGATCGCACCAACTGCCCTGGCCGGGGGGAAGCTCTCTGGATTTTGACCCAACTGGCCCGCTGGAACTTAGCCCCCTTCCCCAAAAACTGGGTAGAGGTTTTGGAACGAGTGCGCCGCTTAGATCTCTTTAGTGAAGCAGCCCGGGCCGTCGGCTGGCCAGACGTTGAAACCCCTGCCACATCCTTTACCCTCTTTGATGGCGTAACCTTCGATCCCAACGATCCCCTTGGGTATTTGGAAAAACTACCCATTAAACGATCGTTTTCGGTAGAAGAAATCCAACTCGATCGCTAAACGACACGCCCCGGTAAAACTGCATAACTGAAAATTCAAACCTAAAAAAAGATGTCCTTCCTCACCATTAGCAACGTTTCCAAGGTTTACGACACCCCCAAGGGCCCCTATACCGTTCTGGAAGACATTAACTTTACAGCCCAAGAAGGGGAATTTATTTGTGTGATTGGTCACTCGGGCTGTGGCAAAAGTACCCTGCTCAATATGGTGGCCGGGTTTACCCAGCCCTCTAATGGTGTGGTTTACCTACAGGAAAGAGCGATCGTTAAACCGGGGCCCGATCGCATGATGGTTTTCCAAAATTACTGCCTCCTGCCCTGGAAAACCGCCTTTGAGAACGTCTATCTGGCGGTGGAATCGGCGTATCCCAATAAAACCCGCCCCGAGAAAGTGGCCATTACCCATGAACACCTGAGCTTAGTAGGACTGACGGAAGCGGCGAAAAAACGTCCCGGTCAACTCTCCGGCGGGATGAAACAACGGGTCGCCATTGCCCGGGCCCTCGCAATTCGCCCCCAAGTTTTAATTCTCGATGAACCCTTTGGGGCATTGGATGCCATTACCCGTGAAGAACTGCAAGATGAATTGCTGAAAATTTGGCGTGACCACCGTACCACAGTCTTAATGATTACCCATGAAATTGATGAAGCCATCTACCTATCGGATCGGGTGGTTATGATGACCAACGGCCCCGCTGCTCAGATTGGGGAAGTCTTAGAGGTATCCTTTCCCCGTCCCCGCGATCGCGCCCGCATGATGGAAGATCCCTACTACTACGAACTGCGTAACTACGCTCTGGACTTCCTCTATCGTCGTTTTGCCCATACCGAAGACTAAGGTTCGTCGTCCAGCAGCTAATCCTCCAGAAGTCAATCGTCCATCAGTCCTCCGGCTCCAGATAGTCCTAGCATGAGCCGTCCTAAGAAATTGTCTAATTTTGCAAAGATTGTAAAACCCCTGACCAGCTACCTTCTATCATGGTGATGCCTTCTTAAAAATTGACTAGGGGTGGCACCCTGTACCTCTTTATTAAAAACAACTTGGAAAACCGTTATGCACATTGCCGTGGTAGGTCTGAGCCACAAAACTGCTTCTGTCCATGTTCGGGAAAAGCTAAGTATTCCCGAACCCCAAATTGAAGCAGCGATCGCCCACTTGCTGAGTTATCCCCATTTAGAAGAAGTTGCCATTCTGAGCACCTGCAACCGCTTAGAAATCTATGCCGTCTCCAGTGCGATCGAGCCAGGAGTACGAGAAGTGGTGCAATATCTGTCTGAACATAGCAAACTTCCCCTGTCGGAGTTGCGTCCTCACCTCTTTACCCTCCTCCACCAAGATGCGGTGATGCACCTGATGCGGGTGTCTGCCGGTCTCGATAGCTTAGTGTTGGGAGAGGGGCAAATTTTAGCCCAGGTGAAAAATGCTCACCAGTTGGCCCAGCAATACAAAGGGGCTGGCTCCATGCTCAATCGCTTACTTAAACAAGCGGTTACCGCCGGTAAGCGGGTTCGCTCGGAAACCAATATTGGCACTGGGGCCGTTTCCATTAGCTCTGCCGCTGTAGAACTGGCCCAGTTAAAAATTCAAGCCCAAGCGGAATCCAATCGTTTAGAAAATTATCGCATTACCATCCTCGGGGCGGGCAAAATGTCCCGTTTACTGGTGCAACACCTGGTTTCTAAAGGTGCCAAGCAAATTACGGTGCTCAACCGCACCCTCCCTCGGGCCGAAAAACTGGCCCAGCAGTTCAAGGCTGATGCTGAGATTCAAGTGGGGTTACTGGATCAAATGCTGCCCACCGTTGCAGAATCGGATATTGTCTTTACCGGCACTTCCGCAACGGAACCCATTCTCTCCTGCGATAACCTGGCCCCAGTACTCCAAGCAGAGCGATCGTTGCCGTTGATGCTCATTGATATTGCCGTGCCCCTCAACGTTGCAGCGGATGTCACTGAATTGCCCCAGGTACAGGCCTTTAACGTGGATGACCTCAAGGCAGTGGTTGCCCAGAATCACGAAAGCCGTCGTCGCATGGCCCAAGAAGCAGAGGTCTTACTGGAAGGGGAATGTGATGCCTTCGATAGTTGGTGGCGATCGCTAGAAACCGTTCCCACCATTAACTCCCTGCGATCGAAAATTGAAGGTATCCGGGAGCAGGAACTGGAAAAAGCCCTCTCTCGCTTAGGTTCAGAGTTCGGCGAAAAGCACCAAGAAATTATCGAAGCCCTGACCCGAGGCATCGTTAATAAAATCCTGCACGATCCCATGGTGCAACTGCGGGCCCAACAGGACATCGAAGCACGGCGACAAGCCATGACCACGCTCCGGACTTTGTTTAACCTAGAAACAGAGAAACAGTACAGTTAGGGACGTATGCTCTAGGGCGCGTCATCTATTCCCCTGATACTGTTGCGTAGTATTCACAGTAAACTGGGGGAGATTTTTAACACCCGATTCAATCCATGGGGCGAAACTGGGCGATCGCTATTGGCATTAACCAATACTACAACCTTAAAGATCTT